>NZ_JAPFQV010000002.1:0-195076 GCF_033804685.1 Micromonospora sp. RTP1Z1 | reverse complement strand
GGTCAGGGGCGCCCCGTCGTCGTGTCGGGTTGGTCGTCAGCCGTTGGTGGCGACGTCCTCGACCAGGTGGACCAGGGTGCGGACCGGGACGCCGGTGCCGCCCTTGGTCCAGTAACCGGTGGCCTCGCCCGAGTGGTAGCCCGGGCCGGCGATGTCGATGTGCGCCCAGGCCACGTCGTCGGTGACGAACTCGCGCAGGAAGACGCCGCCCTGCAGCATGTGACCGGCCCGGTCCATGCCGGCGTTGACCTGGGAGATGTCCGCCACGTCGGAGTCCATGCCCTTGCGCACGTCGTCCGGCAGCGGCATCGGCCAGGCCGGCTCGCCGGTCGCCTCGCCGGCGGCCTTCACCCGCTCGCAGAGCTCCGCGGTGCCCATCACGCCGGCGATCTTCTTGCCCAGCGCGATGACCTGGCCGCCGGTGAGGGTGGAGGTCTCGAAGAGGTAGTCCGCGCCGTCCTCGCAGGCCCGGGCGATGCCGTCGGCGAGGATCATCCGGCCCTCGGCGTCGGTGTTGAGCACCTCGACCTTCTTGCCGTTGTACATGGTGATCACGTCGCCGGGGCGGTAGCTGGTGCCCGACGGCATGTTCTCCGCCATCGGCAGGTAACCGGTCACCGTCACCGCCGGCTTCAGCGCCGCGATCGCCAGCATCGCCGCGCCGACCGCCGCCGCGCCGGCCATGTCGGACTTCATCTCCCACATGCCCTGGGCCGGCTTGATCGAGATGCCGCCGGTGTCGAAGGTGATGCCCTTGCCGACCAGCGCCACCCGCTTGCCGGAGCCACCGCCCTCCGGGGTGTAGGTCAGCTTGACCAGCCGCGGCGGGGCCTCCGAGCCCTGCCCGACGGCCATGATGCCGCCGTACCCGCCGGCCGCGAGGGCCGCCTCGTCCAGCACCTCGACGCCGAGGCCGGCGTCCCGGGCGGCGGCCGCCACCGCGTCGGCGAACGACGGCGGGCGCAGCTCGTTCGGGGCGGTGTTCACCCAGTCGCGGCTGAGCCGGACCGCGCCGGCCACCGCCTGCGCCCGGGTGATCTCCGCCTGGGCGGTCGGGTCGGCGGCGTCCGGCACCGCGACCAGCACCTCGGCCACCGGCTCCCGCCGGGCCGGCTGCGGCTTGGTCTTATACCCGGCGAACCGGTACCCGCCGAGCAGCGCGCCCTCGGCGACCGCGCGCAGCGCGGCCGGCGCGTCCGCGTCGTCCGGCAGCGGCAGCGCCAGCGCCACCCGGGGCGCGCCGGCGAGGGCCCGCACCGCCGCGCCGGCGGCCCGGCGCAGGATCTCCGGCGCGGGGGCGGCGCCGGTCGGCTCCGGGCCGAGGCCGACGGCGGCGACGACCGGGGCGGTGACGGTGCCCAGCGTGGCCAATTTGATCACCTCGCCGGGGCCGCCGGTCGCGCCGAGCAGCGCCAGCGTCTCGGTCAGCTTGCCGTCGAACGCGGCGGCGATGCTCTCCGCGCCGCTGGCCAGCAGCAGGGTGCCGGCGGGTCCGCTGGTGGCGTCCCGCTCTCCGGTCTGGCTGTGCACGCCGATCACGATGGCGTCGACGGCGAGTTCGGCGGGGTCGGTGTCGACCAGGCTGAGGGTGGTGCTGGGCGATGTCACTGAGGCTACTCCGGGCGGGCCGGGCCGGTCGCGGCGTCGCGTACCGGCGATGAAGGTCTCCGGCGGCAACCTACCCGCCGGACGTCGGGTGCGTCCCGCCGATCGTCCTGACGGGTCCCGCCGATGCTAACCAGCCGTTCCGGCCCCGGTAAGTTGCCACCCATGACCGACGTGACCTCCGACGCCGCCGCGACCCGGCTGCGCCGTTCCCCGCTGCACGAGCGGCACACCGCTCTCGGCGCCAAGTTCGCCCCCTTCGGGGGCTGGGAGATGCCGCTGGAGTACGCCGGTGGCGGTGTGCTCAAGGAGCACACGGCGGTCCGTACCGGGGTGGGTGTCTTCGACGTGTCGCACCTGGGCAAGGCGCGGGTCACCGGGCCGGGCGCCGCGGACTTCGTCAACGCCTGCCTCACCAACGACCTCGGCCGGATCGGCCCCGGCCAGGCGCAGTACACGCTCTGCTGCGACGACGCCACCGGTGGTGTGGTGGACGACATCATCGCCTACCTGCACGCCGACGACCACGTCTTCCTGATCCCGAACGCGGCGAACACCGCCGAGGTGGTGCGCCGGCTGCGCGCCGCCGCGCCGACCGGGGTCGAGGTCAGCGACGAGCACGAGGCGTACGCGGTGCTGGCCGTGCAGGGGCCGCGCTCGGCGGAGCTGCTCGGCGCGCTGGGCCTGCCCACCGAACACGGCTACATGAGCTTCTCCACCGCCACCCTCGACGGGGTGGGGCTGACCGTGTGCCGCACCGGCTACACCGGCGAGCTGGGCTACGAGCTGGTCGTGCCGGCCGAGCACGCGGTCGCCGTCTGGGACGCGCTCTTCTCCGCCGGTGCCGCGTACGAGCTGCGGGCCTGCGGGTTGGCCGCCCGGGACACCCTGCGCACCGAGATGGGCTACCCGCTGCACGGGCAGGACCTGTCGCTGGAGATCACCCCGGTGCAGGGCCGCTCCGGCTGGGCGGTCGGCTGGGACAAGCCGGCCTTCTGGGGCCGCGACGTGCTGCTCGCCGAGAAGGCCGCCGGCCCCCGCCGTACGCTGCGCGGCCTGGTGGCGGTCGACCGGGCGATCCCGCGCCCCGGCATGGCCGTGTACGCCGGGGACACCCAGGTCGGCACCATCACCAGCGGCACCTTCTCGCCGACCAGGAAGCAGGGCATCGCCCTGGCCCTCCTGAACACCGATCCCAAGCTGGCCGACGGCGACGTGGTCGAGGTCGACATCCGGGGCCGCCGCGCCCAGATGCGCGTCACCCGTCCCCCCTTCGTCACCCCCTCGGTCAGGTAACCCGACGCGGGGAGGCGGCGGGTCAGTCGGGGGTGGGGCGTTCGCCGGCGTCCAGGACGGCCTGGGTCCAGCCGCCCTCGATGACGCCTGTGCCGTCCAGCAGGGCCCAGTCGACGACGTCGGTGGCCTCGACCACCACCGGGGCGCCGATCCGCACCGTGGGGTCGGTGGCGGCGTCGCTGGCGCTGGCCCCGACGATCCGCTCCGGAGTCTCCCAGGACGTCACCCCGGCCCAGACGAACTCGGGACCGTCGTCGCCGGGGAGGCCGTACTTGACCACGAGCTGGGTCTCGGCGGGGAGCTGATCGGCCAGGAACCGGGCCCGGATGTCGCCCAACCCGGCCCGGGCGGTGGCGATCGCCTTGCTCATCGCGTCGCCGGGGCGGGCGTATCGGACGTCCGGCTGGATGCCGGCGAAGAGCGTCGCGCAGGCGGCGGCAAAGTAGCGTCCCGCCGGGCCCGGGTGGCCGGGCGGCGGTTGCAGGCTGAGGAACGAGTCCGCGTCCGGGTCCGTCGCCGGGTCCAGCTCCAGCCGGAGCAGCACCGGCGCCGTCGCCCCGTGCTGCTCCGGATTCCCGTACGCCACCGCGATGTCGTGGCCGGTCACCGTGGCCAGCACCGGGAGCTGCACGAACGCCGGCACCTCCTCGCCGGCCAGCCCGTCGGTCCAGTCCCGCAGCAGCCGCCGGGCGGCGCCGGTCATCACCGCGCCCCAGGCCCGGGTGAGATGGTCCGGCACCCCCTGCGCCTGCAGCTCCAGCAGCCCGAACCGGCGCAGCCCCTTGGTGGTGAACCAGAGCCCGTCGGCGTCCGAGGAGTAGGGCACCAGCACCCAGTCGACCAACCGGATCCGGCCCTGCTCGTCCGGCAGCGAGCGCAGCGCGGTCGCCGGGTCGAGGAACTGCAGGCCGAAGACGTCCACCACGTCGCTGCCGACGGTCTCGGCCACCGCGGCGGCCACCGCCCGGGCCGCCCACTCGTGCGCGGGCGGCCAGCCCGGCCGGTACTCCGCCTGGACCACCACCAGGTGCGTGGCGGCGGCCAGCCGGGCCAGCTGGGCCTCGGTGGCGCCGAACGCGGTGAGCAGGTCCGGCGGCAGCTCCGGGAACTCGCTGATCGGCCGGGTGTCCACGGTCATCAGCGGGCTGTCGAGCATCTGCTTCGCCAGGCCGTACACCGGCTCGGCGAGCCGGCCCTCGAGGGCCTTCACCGCCGTCTTCGGGCTGACCTTGGGCAGCCCGGCGATGGGCACGAGGTAGGTCGCGTCGAGCGACTCCGGCACGGGTACGGGCAGGAAGTCGTCCGTGATGAGCATGCCGTCCCCCATCGACCGCGCCGGTGCTGTCGTTGAAGAACGCTACCCGGCCGGGGGTGCCGCGCTCAGCCGGACAGCACCAGTCCCAGGTAGACCAGCGTGGTGACGATCTCCACGGTGGCGCCGAGCACGTCCCCGGTGATGCCGCCGAGCCGGCGTACCGCGTGCCGGAGCAGCCCGACCGCGACGGCGAGGGCGGCGACGACGGCGAGCGGCCCCTGCCACGGGCGGCCCGGCGCCGCCGGCACCGCCAGCAGCGCGACGGCGGCCGTGCCGACGACCAGCGCGACCGGCCCCACCGTGCCGGCCACCAGCGCGCCCAGCCCCTCCGGCCGGGCGGCCGGGACGCCGCGCCGGCAGGCCACCGCGACGCCGAGCCGCCCCGCCGCGGTCGCGGCGACCACGCCCGCGAGCGCCGCCGGCCAGGACCGCCCGGCCAGCTCCGCGAGCGTCGCGGTCTGCAGCAGCAGTACGACCACCAGCGCGACCACCCCGAACGGCCCCACGTCCGGCTTCTTCATGATCTCCAGCGCGGCGGCACCCCGCCGGTACGAGCCCAGCGCGTCGACGGTGTCGGCCAGCCCGTCCAGGTGCAGGCCTCGGGTGAACAGCGCGCCGAGGCCGACGGTGACGCCCGCGGCGACCAGCGGGGGAGCCAGCGCGGCGGTCAGCAGCAGCACCGCCGCGAGGACCGCGCCGAGCAGCGCCCCGACCGCCGGGGCGAGCGCCATCGCGGTGCCCGCGGCGCCCCGGTCGATCCGGCCGGTGCGCAGCGGCAGTGTGGTGACGGTGGTGACCGCCAGCCGGACCCCGTCGGCGAGCCGCGACTCAGTCGGCACGCCGACCGGGGGAATCCGGCACGGCGACCCGCTCGTCCGGCTCGTCCGTGGTGGGACCCGGCCCGACCGGCTCCGGCTCCACGAACTCCGGCTCGGTGGTGGCCGGCCCGGGCCCGGCCGGCTCCGGCTCGACGAAGTCCTCCTCGTCGTCCGGGTCGCCACCCAGCGACGGGTGGACCGGCAGCGTGGCCGCCAGCGTCAGCACCGAGCGCAGCAGCGGCAGCGTGGCCAGCGCGGTGGCCCCCTCGCCGAGGTCGAGCCGCAGGTCGAGCAGCGGGGTCAGGCCGAGCACGTCGGCGGCCAGCCGGACCGCCGGCTGCCCACCGTGGTCGGGCAGCAGGCACCAGTGCCGGGCCTGCCCGGCCAGGTCCCGGCTGACCATGCCGGCGGCCACCCCGACCGGCCCGTCGAGCAGCACCGGCACCCGCCGGGCGGTCGCGCCGAGCAGCACCCCGGTCGCCACCGCGATGTCGCCGCCGCCCAGCTCGGCCAGCACGTCCTTGGCGTCGCGGGGGGAGCGCCGGGTGCGGTGCAGCGCGGCGCGGACCGCCGCGCAGCGGGTAATCCAGGCCGCGTCTTCGTTGTCGCCGGCCTCGGTGACCACCCGACCGTGCACGGCCGGCGGTTCCGCGCCGGCCGTCGCCGCGAGCACCGCCGCGGCGGCCGCCTCGGTGCCGGCGCCGCACGCCGCCAGCACCAGCAGCTGTACGCCCGCGTCGGCGGCCTGCTCGGCCAGCCGCCAGCCGTACCGCAGGGCCGACTCGACCTGGTCGGCGCTCAGCGCCGGCCCGTCCTCCATCGGCGCGGCGGTCGGCGCCTCGACCACCTGCAGGCTCGCGCCGCTCTCGGCGGCCAGCCTGGCCAGCGCGCCCCGGCCCGCGCGGGCCTGCCGGGCGCGGCGGGCGGACTCGCCCGGCACCGTGCCGGCGGCGGCCCCGCCAGCGTGGTCGCCGTGCAGCAGCAGTACCCGCACCGCGCTCCAGGGCGTCGGGGTGGGCGTGCCCTGGGTGGCGGCGGCGAAGCCGACCACCCGCTCCAGCACCCCCAGCCCGGCCCCGGGCAGGTCCAGGGTGGCGAGCCGGTCCACGGCCTGCGGACCGGCGTAGTCGTCGGGCATCGGCAGTTCCATGCCGGGCTGAATGGCCAGGCCGGTGGTGACCATCGGCAGGGCCATCGTCGGCGCGGCCCAGGCGGTGCTCTGCTCGGCCGGCGCGGACACCTCCGGCAGCGGGGTTTCCGGCGCCCCGGCCTGGCCGGGGCCGGCCTGCGCCGGCACGGCGGCGGCCCGCGGAGCGGCGGCCGGCTTAAGCCAGCTCGGCTGCCCGGCGATGACCAGCACCACGGCGTCGCAGGCGTCGGCGACCGCGCGGTTGGTCGCGCCCAGCGCGTCGGTGAACGCCCGACCGAGCGGGGTGGTCGGCACCAGGGAGAGCCCGACCTCGGGGCTGACCAGCACGATCCTCGCGGCGCTCGCCCGGATCGCCGCCGCCAGCTCCTCGACGGTCGCCGTGTCGTCGGCCGGCTGGTGGGCCGGGTCGAGCAGGACGGTCACCCAGCCGCCGAGGTCGTCCACGAGCAGCGTCTCGTTCGACCCGGCGGTGGCGACGACGTCGGCCAGCCGGCGCGGCTCGTCCGCCGTCTCCTCGGTCGTCCAGCTGCCCGGCCGGCGGGCCCGGTGGGTCGCCAGGCGGGTCGCCCACTCGGTGTCCTCCGGGTCCCCCGCCGGGGCGGTGGCCACGTACCGGACCGTCGGCGCGTCGGCGACCAGCGATTCCGCGAACTCGGACTTGCCCGACCGGATACCGCCGAGCACCAGGAGCGTGTTCCACCCGTCAACGGACATGTCCGTACCTTAAAGCCGTCCGGCGGATCGCCGCCCGCCGCCCCGCACGCCACCCGGCCGGCGGACGGCGGACCGGCCGGTTCGCCGGGCCGGGCTCAGCCGCAGTGCTCGAACGGGTTGCCGTAGCGGCCGTTGATCCACCCGGTGGCCCGCCTGGAAGGTGGTGGGCGGGGCCGTTGCGCGCCCGGCCGACTACGCTTGCGGAGGTTTACGTCCCGGAGGGACGACGGCGGCGAGGGGAGACGCGGCATGGCGTGGAGCTGGCGGTACGAGGGCACGGACGGCAAGTCGGTGGACGGACCGACGGAGTCGTTCGCCAGCCAGGCGGACGCCGAGTCGTGGATCGGCCAGACCTGGCGGGAGCTCGCGGCGTCCGGCGTCACCTCCGTCGCGCTCGTCGAGGACGACCGGGTGGAGTACCGGATGAGCCTGCTGCCCACGGTCGAGTGATGGGCTACGACCGCCCGGGCGAGCCCCTGGTGCTCGGGGTGCCCCGGGCGGCGTTCCGGCCCAGCCCGATCTTCCTCGGCCTGGTCGCGCTCTTCGTGACCAGCGGGGTGCTGGCCTGGCAGCGGTACGGCAACGTCCGGTTCGACGTCTTCCTCTTCGTGGTCTCCGGCTGGCTGGTCTCGCTCTGCCTGCACGAGTACGCCCACGCGGTGGTCGCGTTCCGGGCCGGGGACCGGGACGTCGCCCACCGGGGCTACCTGACGTTGAACCCGTTCAAGTACACCCACCCGCTGCTGTCGATCGTGTTTCCGGTGATCGTGGTGCTGCTGGGCGGCATCGGCCTGCCCGGCGGGGCGGTCTGGGTGGACCAGCGCGCGATCCCCGGCCGGCTGCGGGACAGCCTGGTCAGCCTGGCCGGCCCGGCGACCAACGTGCTCTTCACGCTGGTGCTGGTGGCCGCGCTGCGGATCGGCTACGGCAGCGGCGGCTCGCCGGAGTTCTGGGCCGGGGTGGGCCTGCTGGCGTTCCTCCAGCTCACCGCCAGCGTGCTCAACCTGCTGCCGGTGCCCGGTCTGGACGGCGGCAACATGATCCAGCCGTGGCTGAGCCCGCAGTACCGCCGGACGTACGACCTGTTCGCGCCGTACGGCTTCATCCTGCTCTTCGCGCTGCTGTGGAGCCCGCGGATCGGCGGCTGGTTCTTCGGCGCGGTCTTCGGAATCGCCGACCTGCTCGGCCTGTCGCCGGCCTTCTACTCGATCGGCTTCGAACTGATCCGCTTCTGGCGGGGCTGAGCGGGCCCGGGCCGGCCGCCGCGACGGCGCCGGCCGGCCCGGGCGGCGCTCACGGGCGCTGCGCGGGGGACTCGGTCTTGGCCGCGTCGCGCTCGGTGACCGGCTCGACGATCTCGTCGATCGCCTTGAGCAGATCGGCGTCGAGCTGCACGCCGGCCGCCTTCACGTTGTCGTGCACCTGCTCGGGGCGGGACGCCCCGACGATCGCCGAGGAGACGTTCGGGTTCTGCAGCACCCAGGCGATGGCGAGCTGCGGCATGGTCAGCCCGGCCTGCTCGGCCAGCGGCTTGAGCCGCTGTACCCGGGTGAGCACCTCGTCGGTCATGAACTTGGCGATGAAGCCCGCGCCGGACTTCTCGTCGGTGGCCCGGGAGCCGGCCGGCGGCGGCTGGCCCGGCAGGTACTTGCCGGAGAGCACGCCCTGGGCCATCGGCGACCAGACGATCTGACCGACACCCAGGTCCTCGCTGGTGGGGATGACCTCGGTCTCGATGACCCGCCAGAGCATCGAGTACTGCGGCTGGTTGGAGACCAGCGGGATGCGCAGCTCGCGGGCCAGCTGGTGGGCCTCGCGGATCTGCGACGCCTTCCACTCCGAGACACCGATGTAGTGCGCCTTGCCGGAGTGCACGACGTCGGCGAGGGCCTCCATCGTCTCCTCCAGCGGGGTGCTGTAGTCGTACCGGTGGGCCTGGTAGAGGTCCACGTGGTCGGTCTGCAGCCGACGCAGCGAGCCGTCGATCGACTCCATGATGTGCTTGCGGGACAGGCCGCGGTCGTTGCGGCCCGGGCCGGTCGGCCAGTAGACCTTGGTGAAGATCTCCAGCCCCTCGCGACGCTCGCCCTTGAGTGCCCGGCCGAGCACCGCCTCGGCCCTGGTGCCGGCGTACACGTCGGCGGTGTCGAAGGTGGTGATGCCGGTGTCCAGGGCGGCCCGGACGCACGCGGTCGCCGCGTCCTCCTCGACCTGGGAACCGTGGGTGATCCAGTTGCCGTACGAGATCTCGCTGACCATCAGGCCGGAACGGCCTAGGTGTCGGAATTCCATGCCCCGACCCTAGCCCCGCCGGATCCTGTTCAGCGGTCAGCGCGACCGGATGTGACGCTCAGCCGGGCAGCAGGGCGTCCGGTCAGAGCACCGGGCTGGTGTCCGTGAGCAGCCGGTCGATCTCCGCGACCACCTCGGCGCGGCTCGGATGCACCGGGTCGATCAGCGGTTCGCCGCGCCGGTCGAGCGCGCCCCAGCGCCCGCTGCCGGCGCCGACCAGGAAGGCGACCGGGTGGATCACCAGCCCCGGATACGCCGGCTCGACGAGCACCCGGCCGGTACGGTCCACCACGCCGCGGCGGCCGGCCAGCTCCACCACGGCCAGGCCCTCCTCGGTGAAGCCGTCGACGTGCCGGCCGTCGGCGAGGGCGGTGCTGAAGCCGTGGTAGCGGGTCGGCACCACGAGCTGACCGGTCCGGTCGACCGCCCCCCAGCCGCCCCGGCGGACCGCCGCCAGGCCGCCGTGGAACGGGCGTACGTCCTCGAAGCCCGGCGGGATCTTCACCATGTTGGTCGGGTCGACCGCCATCCAGTTGCCCTTGCCGTCCATCGACACCCAGGCCAGGCCGTCGGAGAAGACCCCGACCGCCCGGTAGCCGTTGTTCGCCTCGATCAGGGCGGCCCCGGAGGAGTCGATCAGCGCCCACCGGGAGGCATCCGGGCGGCGTACCCAGGCCATGCCCTCGCGGAACGGCTGCACCTCGGCGTACCCGTGGTCGATCACCAGGTTGCCCTCGGCGTCGGCGTAGCCCCAGAGGTCCCGCTCCTCGTCGAAGGTGGGCACCGGGAACCGCTCACTGCGCAGCATCGCGTCGCGGTCGCGCGGCCAGGGGCCGAACCCGGCGGCCGCGGCCCGCTCCCGGACCGCGCCCAGCGCCACCCCGGTACGCGTGACCAGCTCCGGGTCCGCGCCCTGGCACAGGTCCAGGGCCCGTTCGAAGTGGTGGCACGCCTCGATCAGCCGTCCCTGGTCGTAGCAGGACCGGCCGGCGTGCTCGTGCAGCGCCGCCCGGAGCCGGTCGGGCAGTTCCGGGGAGTTCGCCTCGGCGAAGAGCCGATCCGCCTCCGCGTGCTCACCCCGCCAGCGCAGGACCTGGGCGAGCCGGGCACGCGCCAGCGCGGTCCGCCGCAACTCGCCGGTGGCCTCCGCGTAGGTGACCGCGAGTCGACCGTCGGCGAGCGCGTCGTCCAGGTCGCCGAGGATCCGCGAGGCCACCGAGCGGAGGCTGAGCAGCCGAGCCCGACTCCGGTTGTCGAGCGCGGTGCCCAGCTTGCCGGTGAGGCCGTCGCGGACTGCGCGCAGCTCCCCCGGATCGGTCGTCTCCTCGCGCAGCGTCTCCGGGTCCAGCCGCCACCGGAAGGCGGCCAGCGCCTGCTCCGGGTCCGTCGGAGGCTCTGGCCGTTCCGGCGCCTGTTCCGCCTCGGGGGTGGCGTCGGGCTGCGGCGTCGGGGCCGCCGACGGCGACCCGGCGGGCGGCCCGGACACCGGCCGCGCCGACCCGGACGCCGGGACCGGCGGTCCGGATACCGGCCGCACGGAGGTGGAGTCCGGTGCGGGTGGTCCTGAGACGGGGCGCGCGGGTGGTGCGAGTTCCGGCGCGGTGGCGGAGGCGGAGGCTGCGGGCGGCGTCGAGACGGGGCGCACGGCCCACGAAATCGACTCGGTGGCCGGCGCGACCTCCGGTGCGGGCGGCGCGGAGACGGGCGGCGCGGAGACCGGCCGCGCGGGTTCCGCCCCGGCGGGGTCCGGTTCGGTCCGCGGCGCGGGAGCGGATCCGTCGGCGGCGACCGTCGGCGTGGCTGGGCCGGTCGGCGTCGGCCGGAACCACTCCTCCGCCTCCTCGACGGTACGGCCGGACGGCGGGGTCTGCGCCGGGATGTCGACCGGCCGGGACTCCTCGGGCTCACCGAAGGCGGCGTCGTCCGAGCCGACGCCCGTGGTGGTGGGCGCGGCGTCGGCGGGCCGGGCGGGGATCGGAGCGTGCGCCGTGCTGTAGGCCCCGTCCGGATCGTCCCGCCGGCTGGCAGGCGACACGGGCGGCGCCGACTCCGGAACCGGTGGCGCGGAGACCGGGACCGGCGGTGCGGAGACCGGCCGCGGCGCGGCGGGGGCGGGCCCGCCGCCGTCGACCCGGGCGCCCCGTTCGTCCGGGCCGGGCGCGGCCGGTCCGCCGGTCGGACCGCGGTACGCGGGCGGTGCCGGGCGGGTCGGCGCGTCGGCGACGGGGTGCGTCCCGCTCCGGCGTACCTCCACCGGGTGCGTGGCCGTCGGGATCGGCTCCTCGGGAGGGGCCGGACGCGGGGACCGGTCACGGGTGTGCGGCTGGTCCGCCGGCGGAACCGGGTAGGCGGGTCCGCCAGAGACCGGCGCGCCGGAGGTGGGCGCCGCCGGCCGGTCGTCGGGCCGGGTACGGGCGACGGGCTCGACGGGCGCGCGCCGGCCGTCGTCGTGCCGGGTCGGCGCGGGCTCGACCGGCCGGCTGGGCAGCTCGTCGGGTCGGGTACGGGCAGCCGGCTCCGCCGGGGGACGCCAGCCGTCGGCCGGCCGGGCCGGGCCCCGCTCTCCCGGGTGACCCTGCCGTTCCTCCGGGCGGCGGAACGCGGGCCGCTCCTCCGGTCGGTACCGCTCGTCGGGCCGGGAGGGCTCGGGACGCCGCCCCTCGTACCGGGGAGCGGCCTCCTCCGCCGGGTGGCGTTGCCATCCGTCCGGGTGCGGCCCGGCGGGCCTCCGCTCGTCCCTGCCGGGCGGCGCGGGCTCGGCCGGGCGCGCCGGTCGGCCGTCGGGGCCGGGCCGGCCGACGGGCGCTGCCGGGGGACGCGCTCGGTCGTCCGGCGCCGTCGAAGGACGCGGTCGCTCGTCCGGGCGGTGCCGGGCCGGCTCGGTCCGCGCCCGCTGCTCGGCGGCGGGCCGCTCGTCGGGCCGCGGGCGGGGGTCACCCTGCGGGCGGTGGGTGTCCGGCCGCTGGTCGGGAGTGACGGAGTCGGGCCGCGGTCGAGTGCCGCCCTGGGGGCGGTGGGTGTCCGGCCGCTCCTCGGGGGTGAAGGCGGCGGCCCGGCCGACGGGACGGGGGTCGCCGTGCTGCCCGGGTAGCCGGCCGGGCGCCGGGCGGTGCGGGTCCGCGGCCGGCCAGCGCAGGCCGTCGCGGTCGGGCGCGGCCGGACCGTCCCGGTGGGTCTCGGCCCGCGGCGCGGCCTCCCGGCGCGGGTCGCGCTCCCGGGGCGGCGGACCGTCGAAGCCCTGGTCCCGCCGGTCCGCGGGAGCACGCGGGGCGGCGGCGGGCCGCCCCTCGGCCGTCGGCGCGCCCCACTGGCGTTCCGGCCAGGTCGGCGCGTCCGGGCGCCGGTCGGCCGGCTGGGGCCGGCGGGGGAACTCGTCGGGCTCGGGGAGCCAGCCGGGCTCCGGCGCGGGGGAGACCGGCCGCGGGGAGCCGGCGTCCGGCGGCGGCATCCGCCGGCCGGATTCGGGGCGACCCGGCTGCTGGTCGTGCCGGTCGCCGTGCCAGCCGGCGGCGCGGTCGCGGTCCACCGTCCACTCCGGCCCGCGCCGGTCGTACCGGCCGGGTCCGTGGTCGGCGCGCTCCGGCGGGCGGTCGCCGGGCTGCGCCGGGCCGCGCCGGTAGGAGTCGTCGCCGGTACGGCCGTCCCCGGCGCGCCCGTCCGTCCGGGGCCGCGGGTCGCGGGCGTTCACGTCGCCCCGGCGATCCGGCCGTCCCGGACGCTCGCGGCCCTCGGGCGTGGCGCGCGGGTCGTCCCCGCCACGCCGGTCGTCCGCGCCGGGCCGCGCGCCGGGGCCGGCGATCGCGGGGTACGCGCCGCGCCGGTCACCGCCATCGTGGACGGCGGGGTGCGTGCCGCGCCGGTCGCGGGGGGCGGGGCTGACCGGGTACGACCCGCGCCGGTCGCCGGCGGCGGGGCTGACCGGGTGGGCGTCGGGCGGATCGCCCGGTGCGGGGCTGACCGGCTGCACCTCGGCGCGGCCGACGACGGCGGCGCGCCCGCGTGTGGCGGGCGGGGTCAGGTACTCGATGCCGATGTCGCCCGGGTAGCGCTGACCCGGGAACTGGGGGTGCCATTCGGTGGTCGGTTCGGCGGCCCAGGCCGGCTCCGCCGGATCGCGCCAGCGGTCGTAGCCGCCACTCATCGGGGCACCCGGTCGCCGCCCGCGCGGCGCGGCCCCGGGGCCGGCTCGCGTCGCTCGCTCACGGCGTGTCACCTCGTTGGAAATTGTCGCGCTGGGCACCCCACGCGCCGGTAGAGTCGCCCGGTCCAGCACGTCACGGCTGCGGAAGGAGGGTAACGGCGTGGGCTCTGTCACCGCCACTGTGGTACGGCCCACGGACTCAAACGTTACCCCATGGTTTCGGACATTTGGCGCCATAGCCGTCTCCGGCTTTCGGCGCCATGCCACCTACCGGCAGGCCGCCGTCGCGGGCGTCTTCACCAACACGGTCTTCGGCTTCCTACGCTGCTACGTCTTCCTGGCGGTGGCCGGCGCGGCCGGCACCGTCGCGGGGTACGACCGGGCGCAGCTCGCCACCTTCGTCTGGGCCGGGCAGGGCCTGCTGACGGTGATCCTGCTCTGGGGCTGGACCGACCTGGCGGACCGGATCCGGACCGGGGAGATCGCCAGCGACCTGCTCCGACCGGTGCACCCGGTGACCAGCTACCTCGCCACCGACCTGGGCCGCGCGGGGTTCGCCGCGCTCGCCCGGCTGCTGCCGCCGGTGCTGATCGGCCCGCTCTTCTTCGACGTGTACCTGCCCCGCCGGTGGGCCACCGTGCCGCTCTTCGCGCTCTCGGTGCTGGTCGCCGTCGTGCTCTGCTTCGGCTGCCGGTTCCTGGTCAACGCCAGCGCGTACTGGCTCCAGGACGTCCGGGGCGCGATGATCCTCTGGACGCTCAGCTCGGGGGTGTTCGCCGGGCTCTACTTCCCGCTGCGCTTCCTGCCCCATTGGCTCCAGGCCGCGCTCTGGTACGGCACCCCGTTCCCGAGCCTGTTCCAGACCCCGCTCGACGTGCTGGTCGAGCGGGACCCGACCCCGGCACAGCTCGGGCTGGTGGGGCTCCAGGTCGCCTGGGCGGTGTTGATCCTCGCCGCCTGCCGGCTGGTGCAGCGCCGGGCCGAACGCCGGCTGGTGGTGCAGGGTGGCTGAGCGGCTGTCCGCGTACCGGGCGTTGCTGCGGGCCCAGGCCCGGTCGCAGGCCGCGTACCGGACCTCGTTCGTGGTGGACCTGGTCGGCAACGTCGGGGCGACCGTCTTCGACGTGGTGACCGTGCTGGTGCTCTTCGGGGTGACCCGGGAGCTGGGCGGCTTCACGCTGCGCGAGGCGATGGTGATCGTCGGCCTCTCGTCGTTCGCGTTCGCCACCGCCGACCTGCTGGTCGGCAACATCGAGCGGCTGCCCCGGTACGTCCGGACCGGTCTCCTCGACGCGGTGCTGGTCCGCCCGCTGGGTGCGCTGCCCCAGCTGCTGCTGATGGACCTGCCGCTGCGCAAGGTGTCCCGCGCGCTCTTCGGCCTGGCCGTGCTGGTCGTGGCGGTCACCTCGGCCGGGATCGACTGGACGCCGGGCCGGTGGGGGCTGGTCCTGGTCACCCCGCTCGCCGGGGTGGTCTTCTTCGGCGCGGTCTTCGTGACCACCGCGACGGTGTCGTTCTACTGGATCGACTCCGGCGAGCTGGCCAACTCGGTCACCTACGGCGGGCGCGACTTCACGTCGTACCCGGTCACCGTCTACGGCGGCTGGTTCCGGGCGATCTTCGCGTACGGGATGGGCTTCGCCTTCGTCAGTTACCACCCGGCGCTGGCGCTGCTCGGCCGGGCCGACCCGCTCGGCCTGCCGCCCTGGGTCGGCTGGGCGTCGCCGGCCGTCGCGCTGGTCGCCGCCGCGGTCGCGGCCACGGCCTGGCGTGTCGGGGTCCGTCACTACCGGAGCACGGGGTCGTGAGCCGGGTCGTCATCGTGCAGTGCGAGGAGTGAGCGTGCGGGTCCCGCAGTCACCAACAGAGGCCATTCTTGTGCGCGGGTTGCGCAAGGAGTTCACCGTCCGGGTCAAGGCGGGACGGCTGCGCCGGGAGAAGCGGACGGTCACCGCCGTCGACGGGGTCGACCTGCGGGTGGAGCGCGGCGAGATGCTGGGCTACATCGGCCCCAACGGCGCCGGCAAGTCGACCACCCTGAAGATGCTCACCGGTGTGCTGATGCCGTCGGCGGGGGAGGCCCGGGTCTGCGGCCTGCGTCCGGTGGCCGAGCGCACCCGGCTGGCGCTGCGGATCGGAGTGGTCTTCGGCCAGCGTTCGCAGCTCTGGTGGGACCTGCCGCTGCGCGACTCGTTCGACCTGCTGCGGCACGTCTACCGGGTGCCGGCGGCCGAGCACGCGGCCCGGCTGCGTCGCTGCCGCGACCTGCTCGACCTCGACGAGTTCCTGGACATCCCGGTCCGGCAGCTCTCCCTCGGCCAGCGGATGCGGGGTGAGCTGACCGCCGCCCTGCTGCACGGCCCGGAGGTGCTCTTCCTGGACGAGCCGACCATCGGGCTGGACGTGGTGAGCAAGCAGGCCGTCCGGGGCTTCCTGGCGGAGCTGGGCCGGGCCGGCGACACCACCCTGGTGCTCACCACCCACGACCTGGCCGACATCGAGCGGCTCTGCCGCCGCCTCGTGGTGATCGACCACGGCCGGGTGGTGCACGACGGCTCCATCGCCGCCCTGCACAGCCGGTACGGCTCCCGCCGGCTGGTCGTCGCCGAGCTGGACACCGCGCTCGCCGCGCCGCCGACGCTGCCGGGCGCCCCGCTGCACCGGGTGGAGGCGGACGGGCACCGGCTGGTCTTCGCCCTGGAGTCGGCGGGCGTCGCCGAGGTGGTCGCCGGGCTCGCCGGCCTGGCCGCGCTGCGCGACATCTCGATCGTCGAGCCGGACATCGAGGAGGTCGTCGCCCGCCTCTACCGCGCTCCGGCGGTCACCGGCTGAGCCGCGGTGGGGCGGGCTCATGGGTGTTTCATCGCGGCGCTGCGCCTGCTCGGGGTGGCATGACGAGGCCCCTCCCCGCGGTCGCGGGAAGGGGCCAGGTGGTGACCGGGTCGGGTCAGATCTTGTCGCCGATGTTGACCTGCGGCTGGGGGGCGCGCATCCGCCGGAAGGTGATCGACCGCATGATCGCGTAGAGGTAGAGCGAGCCCAGCTTCTGGTCGCTCTTCGGGAACCGCTCCCAGACCAGCTTCTTGATCTTGCGGGAGATCAGCACGGAGTCGACCACCACGCCGAGCGCCAGCGCGCCCCACAGGACGTTGGAGACCAGCCGGACGATCGGCGGCATGGCCTGGTTGGAGCCGACCAGCACGATCAGCGCGCCGCCGAAGAACCAGGTGCCGACCGTACGCCGGGAGTCGACCACGTTGCGGGCGAGCAGCCGCTCCGGTCCCCGGTCGCGGGGGCCGCCCTCGCGACGGAACTCCGTGGCCGCCTCGGCGCGGGCCGCCCGGCGTTGCTCCCGGGCCTCCTCCTTGGTCAGCGGCCGGCTCGGCGCGCTGAGCCGGCGGCCGGCGGTCGGCCGCTTCGGCGTGACCCGGCCCAGCTCCTTCTTGCTCGGGGTGGAGCCCCGGGAACGGGCAGCGGCGGACGCCTCGTCGGTCGTCACCGAGGTGACGGACTCGTCGACGAGGTCAGTGGGCTTGCGGCGAAACAGCGACGGCACGTGGTGAAGGGTAGCCACACAACCGCGCCCGGTGCACATGCGGGTGCACCGGGCGCGGCAGGGAGCGGTGTGACGTTACGGACGCTCGGTGTGCGCGCCCAGGTCGGCCAGCTTCTTCTCGAAGTCCTCGTAGCCCCGGTTGATCAGGTCGACGCCGTACACCCGGGAGGTGCCCTCGGCGGCGAGCGCCGCGATCAGGTGGCTGAAACCGGCCCGCAGGTCCGGGATGACCAGGTCGGCCGCGTGCAGCTTGCTCGGCCCAGCGATCACCGCCGAGTGCTTGAAGTTGCGCCGGCCGAAGCGGCACGGGGTGCCACCCAGGCAGTCCCGGTAGACCTGGATGTTGGCGCCCATGGTGTTCAGCGCCTCGGTGTAGCCCAGCCGCTGCTCGTAGACCGTCTCGTGGACGATCGACAGGCCCCGCGCCTGGGTCAGCGCCACCACGAGCGGCTGCTGCCAGTCGGTCATGAAGCCGGGGTGGACGTCGGTCTCCAGGGCCACCGCGTTCAGCTCGCCGCCCGGGTGCCAGAAGCGGATGCCGCCCTCCTGGCCCGGGTCGCGCAGCTTCGGCGGGCGGGCGTCGGTCACCTCGTACTCGCCGCCGACCGAGCGGAAGACGTTCAGGAAGGTCATCATGTCGGCCTGCTGCGCGCCCAGCACCTCGACGTGCCCGCGGGTGGCCAGCGCGGCCGCCGCCCAGCTCGCCGCCTCGATCCGGTCCGGGATCGGCCGGTGGGTGTAGCCGTGCAGCTTCTTCACGCCCTGGATCTCGATCACCCGGTCGGTGTGCACCTTGATGATCGCGCCCATCTTCTGCAGGATGCAGATCAGGTCGATGATCTCCGGCTCCACCGCCGCGTTGCGCAGCTCGGTGACGCCCTCGGCCATCACCGCGGTCAGCAGCACCTGCTCGGTGGCGCCCACGCTCGGGTACGGCAGGGCGAACTTGGTGCCGTGCAGCCCGTTCGGCGCCGACAGGTGCAGCCCCTCCGGGGTCTTGTCGACGGTCGCGCCGAACTCGCGCAGCGCCTGCAGGTGGAAGTCGATCGGGCGCGGCCCGATGTGGCAGCCGCCCAGGTCGGGGATGAAGGCGTGGCCGAGCCGGTGCAGCAGCGGCCCGCAGAACAGGATCGGGATGCGGCTGGAGCCGGCGTGCACGTTGATCTGGTCGGTGCTGGCGCTCTCGACGTTGGACGGGTCGAAGACCAGCTCGCCGTCCTCCTCGCCGTCCGTCACCTTGACCCCGTGCAGGCCGAGCAGCCCGCGGACGACCTCGACGTCGCGGATCCGCGGCACGTCGAACAGCCGGCTGGGCGAGTCGCCCAGCAGCGCGGCGACCATCGCCTTGGACACGAGGTTCTTCGCGCCGCGCACGCGGATCCGCCCTTCGAGCGGAGTGCCTCCGTGTACGACCAGAACGTCGTCGGTCAACGCAACCTCCAGCGCGTTGGTACTGCCGTGTAGATAAGTGGGGTCCACGATCTCCATCGCTACCCGAAACGCGGCCAGGTGAAAACGGCCCGCATGGGTTCTCGCCCCGGCAGCATAGCCCTCCGTGACGAGAATGGAATCGGTCACATCACCAGCGAGGGCACGAACCGGGGTGTCCGGCGCGTTTCCGTACCAGCGACGTGACCGAGCGTGATCAACCGGTGTGGGGCGGCGGGGTGTCCGCCGCCGGAAGGGCGAGCATCTGGTCCAGCGCCACCCGGGCGTGGTGCGCCGTGTCCGGATCCACGGTGATCTGGTTGACCACCCGGCCGGCGACCAGCTCCTCCAAGGCCCAGACCAGGTGCGGCAGGTCGATGCGGTTCATCGTCGAGCAGTAGCAGACCGCCTTGTCCAGGAACATGATCTGCTTGTCCGGGTGGGCCAGCGCCAGCCGGCGGACCAGGTTCAGCTCGGTGCCGACCGCCCAGGCCGAGCCGGCCGGGGCCGCCTCGATGGTCTTGATGATGTACTCCGTGGAGCCGACGTGATCGGCGGCGGTGACCACCTCGTGCCGGCACTCCGGGTGCACCAGCACGTTGACCCCCGGCACCCGTTCGCGGACGTCGTTCACGCTGTCCAGCGTGAAGCGGCCGTGCACCGAGCAGTGCCCGCGCCAGAGGATCATCTTCGCGTCCCGCAGTTGCTCCGGGGTGAGCCCGCCGTTCGGCTTGTGCGGGTCGTAGAGGACGCAGTCGTCCAGCGAGAAGCCCATCTCCAGCACGGCCGTGTTGCGGCCCAGGTGCTGGTCGGGCAGGAAGAGCACCTTCGAGCCCTGCTCGTACGCCCAGTCCAGCGCCCGCTTCGCGTTCGACGAGGTGCAGACCGCGCCGCCGTGCCGGCCGACGAAGCCCTTGATGTCCGCCGAGGAGTTCATGTACGTCACCGGGACGGTGTCCTGTGCGATGCCCAGCTCGGTCAGCACGTCCCAGGTGGTCTCGACCTGCGACAGCACCGCCATGTCGGCCATCGAGCAGCCGGCGGCCAGGTCGGGCAGGATCACCCGCTGCGCGTCCGAGGTGAGGATGTCCGCGCTCTCGGCCATGAAGTGCACGCCGCAGAAGACGATGTACTCCGCGTCGGGCCGGGCCGCCGCCTCGCGGGCGAGCTTGAACGAGTCGCCGGTCACGTCGGCGAACTGGATCACCTCGTCGCGCTGGTAGTGGTGGCCCAGCACGAACACCTTCGTGCCGAGCGCCGCCTTGGCCGCCGCCGCCCGGGCCACCAGGTCCGGGTCGCTCGGCGCCGGCAGGTCACCCGGACACTCCACGCCACGCTCGGTGGCGGGGTCGCTGCCGCGGCCGAGGAGCAGCAGCGCAGTGGCGGTGTTGGAGGGTTCGGCCCAGGTCGAAGTCACGCCTCCCATGGTCCCACAGCGTGGCCGGTGCGCAGCCGCTCCGGGTGTGGGCTGCCACACTGCTGGGCATGCGTGTGCTGCTCTGCCCGGACAAGTTCGCCGGCACGCTGCCGGCCCAGGAGGTGGCGGCCGCGGTGGCCGAGGGCTGGCTGGCGGTGGCCACCGGCGATGACCTGCTGATCCGGCCGCTCGCCGACGGTGGGCCCGGCTTCGTCGCCGTGCTCGCCGAGGCGCTCGGCGGCCGGCGGCTGCCGGTGCCGACCGTGGACCCGCTTGGCCGGCCCGCCGCCGGTGAGATCCTGCTCACCGACGACGGCGTGGCGTACCTGGAGAGCGCCCAGGCGTGCGGGCTGCACCTGCTCACCGCCGCCGAACGCGACCCGAAGGCCACCACCTCGTACGGGCTGGGGCTGCTGGTGGCCGCCGCCGTCGAGGCCGGGGCCCGGTCCGTGGTGGTCGGGCTTGGTGGCTCCGCCACCAACGACGGGGGCGCCGGCATGCTGACCGCGCTCGGCGTCACCCCGCTCGACCAGGCAGGCCACGCCCTGCCGTACGGGGGTGCGGCGCTCGCCGCGGCGGCCGCGCTGGACGGCGCGCCCCGGCTGCGCGGGGTGGACCTGGTCGCCGCCACCGACGTGGACAACCCGCTGCTCGGGCTGCACGGCGCCAGCAACGTCTACGGCCCGCAGAAGGGCGCCACCCGGGCGGACGTGCTGCTCCTCGACGCCGCGCTGGAACGCTGGGCGGCCGTGCTGGAACGCGAGCTGCCCGGCTGCCCGCCGGGGCTGGGCGCGCTGCCGGGCGGCGGCGCGGCCGGTGGGCTCGGCGCGGCGATCCTGGCGCTGGGCGGGCGCTGCGAGTCCGGCATCGGCCTGGTCACCCGGGCCATCGGGTTGGACGCCGCGCTGGACGCCGCCGACCTGGTGATCACGGGGGAGGGCTCCTTCGACCACCAGTCGCTGCGCGGCAAGGTGGTCGCCGGGGTGGCCGGGGCCGCCCGGGACCGGGGCGTGCCCTGCGTGGTGCTGGCGGGACGGGTGAGCACCGGCCGGCGGGAGGCCGCCGCGGCCGGGGTGACCGAGGCGTACAGCCTGGTGGAGCACTTCGGCGGCGAGGAACGCGGCGGGGTGGAGGCGGCGATGAGCCGGCCCGCCGAGGGGCTGCGGGCGCTCGGCGCCCGGCTGGCCCGACAGTGGAGCCGCTGAGCGGACCGCCGGCCTGCGGCGCGGCTCACGCGCCCCGGACCACGCCACCGGAGGTGACTCCGGTCGGAGCGGCGTACGATCGGATCTGGACCACACCGGGAATCACTGGGCGACGCGCGACGTTGGCCAGTGCGTCCGGACCCATACCGCGCAGGGAGATTTCCACGTGACCACGCCAGCGCAGACCGAGTCGACCGAGGCCAAGGCCCCTACGTCTATCGTCCTCACCGACGTCGCGGCGCAGAAGGTCAAGGCCCTGATCGAGCAGGAGGGCCGCGACGACCTGCGGCTCCGGATCGCGGTGCAGCCGGGCGGCTGCTCCGGCCTGCGGTACCAGCTGTTCTTTGACGAGCGGTCGCTCGACGGTGACGTCGTCACCGACTACGACGGTGTCGAGGTCGTCGTCGACCGGATGAGCGCCCCCTACCTGGCCGGCGCGACGATCGACTTCGCCGACCGGATCGACGCCCAGGGCTTCACCATCGACAACCCGAACGCCGGCAGCTCCTGCGCCTGCGGCGACTCGTTCAGCTGAGTCGACCTCGCGCCGAGCCGGCGGGCCCGTACCGGGCCGCGGTTGACGTGACGAAAACGGCGGGACCACCCTTCTCGGGCGGTCCCGCCGTTTTTTCGCGTCTCCGGGTGTCCGGGGGGTGACGTCCGGGTATGCGTGGGTCGACCGGTTCCCGACCGACCCGCGACCGGCGTGCCGACCGGGCCGGTACGCTGACCGGCGCCGTGCTGCCGACCCCGAGGGCTGACATGAAGATCGCCGTAACCGGCTCGATCGCGACCGACCACCTGATGAGCTTCCCCGGTCGCTTCGCCGACCAGCTCATCGCCGACCAGCTGGACAAGGTCTCGCTGTCCTTCCTCGTCGACGAGCTGGTGCTCCGGCGCGGCGGCACCGCCGCCAACATCGCCTTCGGGATGGCCCAGCTCGGGCTGAGCCCGGTGCTGCTGGGCGCGGTCGGCGCGGACTTCGCCGACTACCGGTCGTGGCTGGAGCGGCACGGCGTCGACTGCGACTCGGTGCACGTCAGCGAGGTGGCCCACACCGCGCGCTTCGTCTGCACCACGGACACCGACATGTGCCAGATCGCCTCGTTCTACGCGGGGGCGATGAGCGAGGCCCGCAACATCGAGCTGGCCCCGGTGGCGGCCCGGCTCGGCGGCCTCGACCTGGTCCTGGTCAGCGCCAACGACCCGGCCGCGATGATCCGGCACTCGGCGGAGTGCCGGGAACGCGGCTACGCCTTCGTGGCGGACCCGTCCCAGCAGCTCGCCCGGATGGACGGCGCGGACGTCATCGGTCTCATCGACGGCGCCGACTACCTGATGACCAACGAGTACGAGAAGTCGCTGCTGCAGAGCAAAGCCGGCCTGACCGACGCGCAACTGCTGGAGCGGGTCAAGGTCCGGGTCACCACGCTGGGCAAGCAGGGTGTCGAGATCGCGGGCCGCGACTTCGCCCCGATCCACGTGCCGATCGCCCGGGAGATCCACGCGGTCGACCCGACCGGCGTCGGCGACGGCTTCCGGGCCGGCTTCTTCGCGGCCCTCAACTGGGGGGTCGGCCCGGAGCGGGCGGCTCAGGTCGGTTGCCTGCTCGCCACCCTGGTGCTGGAGAACTTCGGCGGCCAGGAGTACGAGGTCCGCCGCGACCTGTTCGTGAAGCGCCTCGCGGAGTCGTACGGCGACGCGGCCGCCGAGGACGTCCGGCCGCACCTGCTCCCGTGACCTCCGCCGGATCCGGCCCCGGCCACCCCGTCGTCTCCGGCGGGGTGGACCCGGGTGCCGTCCGGCCCGGCGCGGCCCGCGCCGCCGGTCCGGTGCTGGTGGCGTTCGCCGGGCTGCCGGCGGTGGGGCCTCTGGCACGACCTGGCCGAGCGGGCCGGCGTGCCGCTGCGGGTGATCGAGGTGCACTGGGAGCAGACCCTGCTCCGCCGGGCCGAGTACGAGCCGATCATCGACCCCCGCCTGGTCGTCGACACCACGGTCGCCACCGACCCCCTCCCCGCCGTCCTCAGCTATCTCGCGTGACCCGTCACCGGCTCCGCCGGACGTCGTAGCTGGACCCGCCCGTTACGGCGCCGAGGAACTCCTGCCCCCGCATGCGGCACCAGGCGGGGAGGTCGACCGCGGCGGCCGGGTCGTCGGCGAGGACGCGGAGCACCGCGCCGACCGGCAGCTCGGGGAGCCGGCGGGCCAGGCCGATCACCGGCAGGGGGCAGCGCTGGCCCCGGCAGTCCAGCACCGCGTCGGGCTCGCTCACAGGCCCACCACCCCCGCCTCGGCGCGCAGTTCGGCGACGATGCCGGGCAGCTCGGTGAGGAACCGCTCGACGTCCGCCCCGGTCGTCTCCCGGTGCAGCGACACCCGGACGTTGCCGTGCGAGAGCACCGCCATCGCCTCCAGCACGTGCGACGGCCGCAGCGTCGACGAGGTGCACGAGGAACCGGAGGAGACGGCGAAGCCCCGTCGGTCCAGCGCGTGCAGCAGCGCCTCGCCGTCCAGGTAGAGGCAGGAGAAGGTGACCAGGTGGGGGAGCCGGTCGACCGGATCGCCGACCACCTCCACGTCCGGCACCTCGGCCGCCACCCGGGCCCGGATCCGGTCCACCAGCGGCGCCAGCCGGGTCGCCTCGGCCGCCGCGTCGGCCGCCGCCGCGCGCAGGCTCGCTGCCGCAGCGACCACCGCCGGCAGGTTCACCACCCCGGGCGTACGCCCCGCCTCCCGCTCGTCGGCCGGGAACGGCGACTCCCAGCGGGTGCCCTTGCGGACGGCCAGCAGCCCGACGCCGGGCGGCCCACCCCACTTGTGGGCGCTGGCGCTGAGCACCGACCAGCCCGCGGGCAGCGGCACCCGCCCGACCAGCTGCGCGGCGTCGACGTAGAGCGGCACCCCGGCGTCCGCGCACTCGGCGGCGGCCGCCGGCACCGGCTGCACGGTGCCCACCTCGTGGCTGGCGCCGATCAGCGCGGCGAGCGCCACCCCGGGTGCCCGGACCGCCGCCGACCAGGCGTCCAGGTCGAGCCGACCGACCCGGTCCACCGGTACGGGGACCGCCGTGCCGCCGGCCGCCGCGTGCCGTTCGGCGGCGTGCAGCACGGCGGAGTGCTCGATCGCGGAGTGCACCAGGCTCGGCCCGACCCGGCGCCGGCCGGCCAGGCCGCCGAGCACGGCGGCGTGCGCGGCGGTCGTACCGCTGGGTGTGAAGGAGAGTTCGTCGGCGCGGACGCCGAGGGTCTGCGCGGTGGCCTCGCGGGCGGCGTCGAGCAGTTGGCGGGCCCGGCGGGCCTGGCTGTACAGCTTGCCGGGGTCGGCCCAGCCGTCGTCCAGCGCGGCCAGCAAGGCCTGCCGGGCGACCGGATGCAGCGGCGCGGCGGTGGCCGCGTCCAGGTAGACCGGGGATGCGCTCACGAACACCCACGCTACCGCGCCGGTATGCCCAAGATCCCCCCGATGCGGGCGGACGGTGACCCCAAGACGGTCTGGCCCGTCATGGTCGAGTAATCTGCGACCGTCGGTGACGCCTTTGCCGTCGGTGCTGATGGAACCACCGCGGCGCGCTAGGGAGGCAGGACCAGGTGGTCGCAAGGAGTTCGGAGGTACGGCCGACGGCCGTACGGCACAGCGCTTCCCCAGGAGCCGGTGGGCGCCGGGGGCGCGGTGCTGGTCGACTCGCCGGGCTCGGTCTCGGCGGAGCGGCGCTGCTGGTTCTGCTCACCGGCTGCGACGTCGGCAAGACGTTCGACGGCTTCGGGTGGCCGCAGGGCGGCATCACCCCCGAGTCGCACCGGATGTACGACCTGTGGATCGCGTCCTGCATCGCGGCGCTCGCGGTCGGCGTTTTCGTCTGGGGCCTCATCTTCTGGTGCGTGATCCGCTACCGGAAGCGGGGCAACGAGCTGCCGGTGCAGACCCGCTACAACTTGCCGATGGAGTTCCTCTACACCATCGCGCCGATCCTGATCGTCTCCGTGCTCTTCTACTACACGGCGATCGTGCAGACCGGCGTGGACAAGACGTCGAAGAATCCGGACGTCACCGTCGAGGTCGTCGCCTTCAAGTGGAACTGGCAGTTCAACTACCGCGACGGCCAGGGCCGCGACGCCAACACCGTCGCCTCGGTCCTCGGCACCAGCGATGTCATCCCGGTGCTGGTCCTGCCGACCGGCAAGTCGATCCGGTTCGAGGAGCAGAGCCGCGACGTCATCCACTCCTTCTGGGTGCCGGAGCTGCTGTTCAAGCGGGACGTCATGCCGGGCAACATCCGCAACGTCTTCGAGGTCTCCAGCCTCGACCGGGAGGGCGCGTACGTCGGTCGCTGCGCCGAGCTGTGCGGCAGCTACCACGCCTTCATGAACTTCGAGCTGCGGGTCGTCTCGCCGGAGAAGTACGAGCAGTTCCTGGCGGCGAAGAAGGCCGGCAAGTCGACCCAGGAGGCACTCAAGGCGATCGGCGAGCCCGAGTACGCCACGAAGACCGAGCCGTACAACACCCGGCGCGACAAGAACAACTTCAACCCGGACAGCGCTCCGGTCGGCGCGGGAAGCTGAGGGATCCGGCATGAAGACCGAGTGGCGAATCTTCCTGGTCATCGCGACCTTCCTCTTCGGCGTCGCGATCCTCTACGGCGCCTGGACGTACGGCGAGGGCGGCCGGGTCGAGTGGGTCGGGACCGTGGCGCTGGTGCTGTCCTTCCTGCTCTGCTCGATGTGCGGTGGCTTCTTCTGGTTCGTCTCCCGCCGCATCGACCTGCGTCCGGAGGACCGGGCGGACGCCGAGATCGCCGACGGCGCGGGCGAGGTCGGCTTCTTCAGCCCGGGCAGCTACTGGCCGTTCGGGCTGGCGCTGGCCGCCGCGATCGCCGGCCTGGGTCTGGTCTTCTGGCAGTTCTGGCTGCTGGGCCTGGGGCTGGTGGCGGTCATCTTCGGCGCCTGCGGCCTGCTCTTCGAGTACTACACCGGCACCCGCCGGACCGCCGAGCACTGAGCTGACAACCTTCCGAAAGGCCCGCGTCCCCGGGGACGCGGGCCTTTCGCCTGTCCGTGACCAGCTCCGGACGGGCCTGGTTCTGCGCGAGGTCGGCGAGGTGGCACGACCCGGGGGTGGCCCCGGGCCGGGTGCCGGTGGGGCGTGGGTCAGGCCGCGCGGCGGTGGGTGAAGGGCCGGCGCCGGCTGTCCAGGCGCGGGGCGCGGAAGCTGAACGTGGCGATCAGCACGGCGGCGCCGCAGCCGGTGCAGGC
Source organism: Micromonospora sp. RTP1Z1 (assembly GCF_033804685.1). Classification (NCBI taxonomy): domain Bacteria; kingdom Bacillati; phylum Actinomycetota; class Actinomycetes; order Micromonosporales; family Micromonosporaceae; genus Micromonospora; species Micromonospora sp. RTP1Z1. The sequence goes on along the minus strand of NZ_JAPFQV010000002.1, from coordinate 168,887 downwards.
CAGCTCGGGGCAGTCCACGCCGTGGCGGTCGACGCAGGGCGGGGCCTCGAACGGCTGAACGCCCTCGCACGTGTCGCAGTAGAGCTCGCGGTCCGACACGGGCGTCTCCTCTCGCTCCGGTGCCCGCCGAGGGCAGGTCCGCCATCGACGGAGAACGGAAAATTACTCCGGTGTAGTTTGGCACGCGGGTCCGACACGTCCGTCTCGGACCCGGCGGCAGGTCAGAGCGAGCGGGCGACCTTGAGCCAGCGGTCGAGCGCGCCGGCGGCGGCGCCGGAGTCGATGGACTCGGCGGCCCGGGACATCCCCGCCCGCAGCGCCTCGGTCAGGTCCCCGTCCAGCGGCCCCTGGGTCGCCAGCGCCGCGGCGGCGTTCACCAGCACGGCGTCGCGGACCGGGCCGGCCTCGCCGGCCAGCAACCGCCGGGCCACATCGGCGTTGTACGCCGCGTCCCCGCCCCGCAGATCGGCCAGGGTGGCCCGGGGTACCCCGAGGTCGGTGGCGTCCAGCAGCGCCTCTCGCACGGCGCCCTGCTGGGCCACCCAGACGCGGGTCGGCGCGGCGGTGGTGAACTCGTCCAGCCCGTCCTCGCCGCGCATCACGATCACCGAGTCGCCCCGGGCGGCGAAGACCGCCGCCATCACCGGGGCCATCCGCAGGTCGAAACAGCCGACCGCGCCGGCCCGCGGCCGGGCCGGATTGGTCAGCGGGCCGAGGAAGTTGAACGCGGTGGGCACGCCGATCTCCCGCCGGACCGGCCCGGTGTGCCGCATCCCGGGGTGGAACCGGGCCGCGAAGCAGAAGCCGATGCCCGCCTCGGCCACGCACCGGGCGACCTGCTCGGGGGTCAGGTCCAGTGGTACGCCGAGGAACTCCAGCAGGTCGGCGGTGCCGCAGGAGGACGAGGCGGCGCGGTTGCCGTGCTTGACGACGGGTACGCCGGCGCCGGCCACCACCAGCGCGGCCATGGTCGAGATGTTCACCGTGTGGGCGAGGTCACCACCGGTCCCCACCACGTCCAGCGCGCCGGCGCGCAGCTCCTCCGGCAGCTCCACCGCGACCGCCCGGGTCAGCATCGCCTCGACCAGGCCGGCCAGCTCCGACGGGGTCTCGCCCTTGGTCCGCAGCGCCACCGCGAAGCCGGCGATCTGGGCCGGGGTGGCCGAGCCGGCCATGATCTCGCCCATCGCCCAGGCGGTGTCGGCGGTGGAGAGCTCCTCGCCGCGCAGCAGCGCGTTGAGCAGCAGCGGCCAGGTCCGTTCGCCCATGGCGGGCCTCCCGAGCGGGCGTGGAGATGCGGGTGAGGAACGAGGTCGGCGCCACGGCCGCGATGCCGTGGCGCCGAGGGGTCGGTCAGGCCGCGGCGTGCGTACGCCGCAGCAGCTCGGCGACGGTGGTGCCGGGGGTCACCGGGTCGAGCGGGTGCAGCAGCGTCGCGTCGGCCTCGGCGTACGCGGCCAGCCAGCGGTCGGCCGCCCGGGCGATCACCACGCAGGTCGGCGGGGCGTCGTCCCGGTCGTCCTTGATCTGTCGGGCGATGCCGATGCCGCCGCCCGGGCTGGCCTCGCCGTCGAGCAGGAGCAGGTCGATCTCGTAGTCGTCGACCAGCCGGACGCACGCGGCGTAGTCGGAGGCCTCGACGAACTCGATCTGGAGCCCCGGCGCGGGCCGGGTGCCGACGGCCAGCCGCATCCGGTCGCGGACCTCGGGGTCGTCGCTGTAGAGCAGGACGGTGCAAAGACGATCGCTCATCGCTGGCTTGGCTCCCACCTCGTAGCTGCCCGCTGATCGTAGCGGTCGTCACATCGGGCCGGACGGCCCGCCCTGGCGGCCGCCGGGCGTACCGCCCGGGAACGGTCAGGCGGGTGATTCCGCGGCGCGTTGCAGCGCCTCCTGGCGGTCCAGCTCGCGGTCCACCCGGCGGGCCTCCCGCTCGGACTGCTTCACCCACTGGACGACCAGCACCGCCAGCATGGTGATGCTGACGAACTCGCCGCCGGCCCAGAGGATGCCGCCGGCGACCACCTGGTCGTTCCAGGGGTCCGACCAGCTCAGGTGCAGCGACGGGTACCAGTCACCGCCGAAGAGCGTGGTGCTCTGCATGATGGTCAGCCCGAGCACGGTGTGGAACGGCACCGAGAGCAGCATCAGCAGCGCCCGGGCCGGGTACGGCCAGCGGCCGGGGAGCGGGTCCAGCCCGAGCAGCGGCCAGAAGAACACGCAGCCGGTCATGATGAAGTGCGCGTGCACCAGCTCGTGCGCCCACCCGTGCTGCAGGGTGTAGCGGTACAGGTCGCTGAAGTACAGCGCGAACGGGTTCGCCACGAAGATGGCGAACGCCACCAGCGGGAAGCTGTAGATCCGCGCGATCCGGCTGTGCACCACCGCGAGCAGCCGCTTGCGCGGGCGGACCGGCAGGGTGCGCAGGGCGAGCGTCACCGGTGCGCCGAGGGCCAGGAAGATCGGCGCCACCATCGACAGCACCATGTGCTGGACCATGTGCACCGACAGCAGCGCGGTGTCGTACGCCTCGAGCCCGCTGGCGGTGACCAGCGCGATGCCGCCCAGGCCCGGGCCGAGGAAGCAGACCGAGCGGACGACCGGCCAGCGGTCGCCGCGCAGCCGCAGCCGGTACACGCCGTAGAGGTAGAGCCCGGCGGCGACGACCAGCCCGAGGGCGAGCCAGCTGTCCAGCCGGGTCTCGGTGAACACCCGGGCGACGGTGAAGGGTGGCGGGACGGCCTCGCCCCCCGCCGCGAGGGTCGACGGGGCGACCGAGGTGGCGGCGAAGATCGGATCGACGTGCAGCACGCTTTTCAGGGTAGGCCAGGCGAACCGGACCACCCCGGTCGGGCCACGGATGGCACAGGTTTGCCACCCCGCTGATCGTCGGTCCCGGTCAAGAGCAATAATGACCGCGTGACTGCGGCCCCAGCCATTGACAAGAGCCGGATCCACTCCCTGACCCGACCCAACATGGTCAGCGTCGGGACGATCGTGTGGCTCTCCAGCGAACTCATGTTCTTCGCGGCGCTGTTCGCGATGTACTTCTCCATCCGCGCTGCGGCGCCTGAGCAGTGGGAGAAGCACACCGAGATTCTGAACATCCCGTACGCGACCACCTTCACGGTGATCCTGGTGCTGTCCTCGGTGACCTGTCAGCTCGGTGTCTTCGCCGCGGAAAAGGGTGACGTCCACGCCCTGCGGCGCTGGTTCACGATCACCTTCGTGATGGGTCTGCTCTTCGTGCTCGGCCAGGCGAACGAGTACCGCAACCTGGTGCACGAGGGCGTGAAGATCAACGCAGACGGTTACGGGTCGATGTTCTACCTGACCACCGGCTTCCATGGTCTGCACGTGACCGGCGGCCTGATCGCCTTCATCATCTTCATGGTCCGCACCACCATGGGCCGGTTCACCCCGGCGCAGGCCACGTCGGCGATCGTCGTGTCGTACTACTGGCACTTCGTCGACGTCGTGTGGATCGGCCTCTACGCCATGATCTACTGGCTCCAGTGATCTTGGCGCGTCACGAACCGCGCCGCTGCTCCGTCCCCTGAGACAAGGTCCAACCGGTTAAGGACACAGGTCATGACTTCTGACAACGACCGCCGACGCGGTCTGCTCGCGCGCCTGCGCGGGCGGCCCGTGGCGCGCAGCAGGGGCCGCCGCCGGCTCGGCGCCGCGGTCCGGCTGATCGCCGCGCTGACGCTGGCCGGCGGCGCCTACACCGTCTTCGCCCCCGGCGTGCAGGCGCAGGAAAACCCGCCGCTGAGCGCCGCCGCCGGCGAGGGCAAGGCGCTGTTCGACGTGAGCTGTGTGACCTGTCACGGTCGCAACGCCCAGGGTGTCGAGGGACGCGGGCCGAGCCTGATCGGGGTCGGCTCGGCCTCGGTCGAGTTCCAGGTCGGCAGCGGTCGGATGCCGATGGCCCGGCAGGAAGCCCAGGCCGTTCGGAAGCCCCCGCAGTTCACCGACGAGCAGGTGCGTCAGCTCGGCCAGTACATCCAGGAGCTCGGCGGCGGCCCGCAGGTCCCGCAGGGCAACCTCCGTGCGGGCGCCGACCTGTCGGCCGGCGGTGAGCTGTTCCGGATCAACTGCTCGCAGTGCCACGCCTTCGGCGGCGGCGGCGGCGCCCTCTCCTCCGGCAAGTACGCGCCGAGCCTGAAGCCGGCGAGCGACCGGCAGATCTACGCCGCCATGCTGAGCGGCCCGCAGAACATGCCGGTCTTCGGCGACAACCAGCTGCGGCCGGAGCAGAAGGCCGACATCATCGCCTACATCCAGGAGTCCCTGAAGCACGACCAGGACCAGGGCGGTCTCAACCTCGGCCGGTACGGCCCGTCCACCGAGGGTCTGGCGGCCTTCCTGATCGGCATCGTCGCGCTGGTCTTCGCGAGCCTGTGGATTGCGGGCAAGTCGTGACCGAGCGGATCATTCGTTTCAGTGCTGTGGTGCCGGCCCCCGGCGCCGCCCGTAGCGAGGTGACGGCATGAGCACCCACACCGAGCACCAGGCCCCGCAGGGCCGGGAACCGCTCGACGTTAACGACCCCCGGCTCTCCCGGTTCGACATCGTCCGGGAAGGCGCCCGGCTGGACGACATCGAGATCGTCCACTACGAGCCGCAGGTCCTCCCCGGCACCAAGGCGGAGCGCCGGCTGACCCGTACGGTCGCTGGCATGTTCCTGCTGACCGGCCTGGCCGCGACCGCCTTCCTGGTCATCTACATCTGGTGGCCGTGGAAGTACGAGGCCGGCCGCGGCGGGGACAAGTACTACACCCCGCTGCTCGGCGTCACCCTCGGCGTCGCGCTCCTGGCCGTCGGTTTCGGCATCCTCACCTGGGGCAAGAAGTTGCTGCCCAAGGAGGTCTCGATCCAGGACCGGCACGACCAGCCCGGCTCGCCGGCGGAGCGCAAGATCACCGGCGAGACCATGCTCTACCTCGCCGACGAGATGGGTGTCCGGCGCCGGCCGCTGCTCGGCATCTCGCTGCTCGCCGGCCTCGCGCCGGTCGGCGCGGTCGTCGCGGCGCCGCTGGTCGGTGGTCTGATCTCCCAGCCACACAAGAACAACCAGATGTTCACCACCGGCTTCGCACTGCCCGAGGGCGGCAAGAAGATTCGGCTGGTCACCCAGGACGGCCGTCCGATCCGCCCGGCGGACGTCAGCGCGGGCGGCCAGATCACCGCCTTCCCCGGTATCAAGGACGGCGTGAGCAACAAGCACGCCGACTCGCCGACCCTGCTGATCCACCTGCGGGAGTCGGACGCCCAGAAGTCCCGGGAAGCCAACGCCCGGGTCGGCCACGGCGACTACATGTGGGGCAACTACGCGGCGTTCTCCAAGATCTGCACGCACGCCGGCTGCCCGGCTAGTCTTTACGAGCAGCAGACCAACCGGCTGCTCTGCCCATGCCACCAGTCGCAGTTCCTGATCACCGACAACGCCCGGCCCGTCTTCGGCCCCGCCAGCCGGCGGCTGCCGCAGCTACCGATCGAGGTCGACGAAGAGGGCTTCTTCGTGGCGAAGTCCGACTACACCGAAACCATCGGTCCCGACTTCTGGGAGCGGCCATGAAGCGCCGAAAGTTTGACGTAGCAGCGGTGCCGGGCAAAGCCGCCGGTGGAGTGGACGACCGCTTCCAGGTGGCCACCCCGCTGCGCAAGCTGCTCAACAAGGTCTTCCCGGACCACTGGTCCTTCCTGCTCGGCGAGATCGCGCTCTTCTCGTTCGTCGTGCTGCTGCTGACCGGTGTCTTCCTGACCTTCTTCTACGAGCCCGCGATGACCGAGGTCGTCTACGACGGCAGCTACGCCCCGCTGCGGGGCACGCCGATGTCGGCCGCGTACGCCTCCAGCCTGGACCTGTCGTTCGACGTCCGGGGCGGCCTGATCATGCGGCAGATGCACCACTGGGCGGCGCTGCTGTTCATGGCCGCGATCGTGGTGCACATGCTCCGGGTCTTCTTCACCGGCGCGTTCCGCAAGCCGCGTGAGACGAACTGGATCATCGGCTCGCTGCTGTTCTGGGTCGGCTTCCTGTCCGGCTTCACCGGCTACTCGCTGCCGGACGACGGCCTCTCCGGCACAGGTCTGCGGATCGCCTCCGGCATCATCCTCTCCATCCCGGTGATCGGCTCCTGGGTCAGCTCGTCGGTCTTCGGCGGGGAGTTCCCGGGCGAGATCATCATCAGCCGGTTCTTCATCGCCCACGTGCTGCTCATCCCGGGCCTGCTGGTGGCGCTGATCAGCGTCCACCTGGGCCTGGTCTTCAAGCAGAAGCACACCCAGTGGGCCGGCCCCGGCCGGACCAACGAGAACGTGGTCGGCGAGCGGATGTTCCCGCGCTACGCGCTCAAGCAGGGCGGCTTCTTCATGGTCGTCTTCGGCGTGATCGCGCTGATGGGTGGCCTCTTCCAGATCAACCCGATCTGGTACTTCGGCCCGTACGAGGCGTGGGTGGTCTCGGCCGCCAGCCAGCCCGACTGGTACGTCATGTTCCTCGACGGTTCGACCCGCCTCATGCCGGCTTGGCAGATCAACATCCCGATCGGCGACGGGTACGTCATCCCGCCGCTGTTCTGGCCGACGGTCGTGCTGCCGGGCATCCTGGTGGGCCTGTCGACGATGTACCCGTTCGTGGAGGCGCGCCGCCTCAAGGACCACAAGCACCACAACCTGCTCCAGCGGCCCCGGGACGTCCCGGCCCGGACCGCGGTCGGCGCGATGGCGGTGTCCTTCTACGTCGTGCTGACCCTCTCCGGTGCCAACGACGTCATCGCCGACAAGTTCCACATCAGCCTGAACGCGATGACCTGGGCGGGCCGGGTGGGTCTGCTGCTCGTCCCGCCGCTGGCCTACTACCTCACGTACCGGATGTGCCTCGGTCTCCAGCAGCACGACCGGGAGGTGCTGGCCCACGGCGTGGAGACCGGCATCATCAAGCGGCTGCCGGACGGCCGGTTCGTCGAGATCCACCAGCCGCTCACCGCGGTCGACGGCCACGACGGGCACGGCGAGCTGGACTACGTCGGCTGGGTCGTACCGAAGAAGATGAACCGGCTCGGTGCCCTCGGCCCGGCGATCCGGGGCTTCTTCTACCCGATCGAGAAGCCGGCCGAGGCGCCGGTCTCGCCGGGGCACCCGCCGGTCGAGCCCCGACCGGAGCGGGAGGAGATCGGCAGCGGCGAGAGCCGTCGCTGACCCGCCCGACACGCCCGACCGTGGCGCCCGCCGGATCTCCGGCGGGCGCCACGGTCGTTTTCGGAACCTGCCGATCCGGTCATCGGTGGCCTTATCGCCCGTCGCCCTCCGGCCCGTCCACGGACGGGTGGAATCGCAGGAATAACCCCGGCCAGCCGGGTATCCGTGCGGTCCAACGAAAAAGGGGGGGAAACATGTTGGGTATCAAACGCCTCGGACTGCTGGCCGCCGTGGTGGTGGTCGGGCTGGCGCCCGCGACGGCGGCGCAGGCCGCGGCGCAGCCGTCCACGCAGGACACCCAGTACCTGCAGGCGTTGCACCAGGTCAACCTGACGGAGATCGTCACGGGCAACCTGGCGCAGCAGAAGGGCCAGAACCAGCAGGTCAAGGACCTCGGCAAGCAGTTCGTGACGGACCACACCCAGCTGGACCAGACGGTGCAGACCACCGCTCAGCAGCTGAACGTGCAGTTGCCATCCCAGCCCACCACCGACCAGCAGAAGGTGATCGACAGGCTCAACAACCTCAGCGGCGCCGAGTTCGACAAGGAGTGGGTGACCGCCGAGTTGGCCGGCAACGTCCAGGCCATCCAGGCCACCCAGACGGAGATCTCGCAGGGTTCCGAGCCGTCGGTGGTACAGCTGGCCCAGGACGCCCTGCCGGTCCTGCAGGCCCACGTCGACGCGCTGTCGGCCCTGGCCCAGACGCTGGGCGTACCGATCCCGCAGACCAGTGCCAGCGGCACGCCCAGCCCGGGCGGCAGCGGCACGCCCGGCCCGAGCGGCAGCGGCACGCCCAGCCCGGGCGGCAGCGGGACGCCGGCTCCGGGCGGTACCGAATCCCCGGCTCCGGGCGGTACGACGACCGAGTCCCCGGCCCCGGGCACCACTGAGACGCCGGCTCCGGGCAACAGCTGACGTCGCACAGCCGATGGTGGCCGGTCCGTCCTCCGGGGCGGGCCGGCCGCCGCGCGTTCAGTCGGCGTTGGCCAGCCCGATCGCGAATGCCTCCTCCAGGTCGTGCTGGGAGTACGCCCGGAAGGCGATGTGCGACTCGGTGTTGAGCACACCGGGGACCTTGGAGATGCTGCCGGCGATGACCTGGGCGATCTGCTCGAACTCGCGGACCCGGATCATCGCGATCAGGTCGACGTGGCCGGCCACCGAGTAGACCTCGCTGACGCCGGGAAGGTTGGCCAGGGTCTCGGCGACCTCGGGGATGGAGTCGGTGGCGCAGTCGATCAGCACGATCGCGGTGATCACGGGACATTTCTCCGTTCGTCGACGTCGTGGCCCATGCTAAAGGCTTCCTTCGGCCGGCCGTCCCCGGCTCGTCGATCGGGCTACCGCGGAGCCGCCGGGACGGTGACGCCGTCGGCGCGTACGGCGTCGGTGAGGCGCTCGCCGGCGGCGACCGTCGCGCCGGGCCAGAGCACCGCCCGGGTCACGTCGCCGCGCACGACCGCGTCCGCGCCGACCACCGCCCGCTCCACCCGGCCGGTCACCGTCGCGGTCGGGTCGACCAGGCTCCCGCCCCCCGCCGCGTGCAGGTTGGCCGCGAGGTAGTCGGCCGGTGTCCCGGTGTCGTAGAAGGTCCCCCGGTACGGCACCACCGCCAGCGCGCCGGCCGCCTCCGCCGGCCGCCAGACCGCCCGGACCAGGTCGCCGAAGGTGGGCGGGAGGTCGCGGACCAGCCGCCAGGGCAGCAGCGAGAAACCGGCGAAGCGGTGGCCGCTGAAGGTCCCGGGCGCCGCCGGGTCGTCGGCTGGCTGACCGAGCAGCCGTACGCTCCGCCCGTCCCAGCCGTCCAGCAGCGCGGCGATGTCCGGCCCGGGTGGGGCCAGCGGGTCGGCCAGGTACGCGTCGGCGTTGCCGACCAGCACGCCCCGGCCGGCGATCCAGCCCCGCAGGTTGCCCACCCCGCCGGCGGTGCCGAGCGGGTCGCCCGGCTCGACCGACAGGTGGGCTCGTGCCCCGACGTGGTCGGCCACCTGGCCGCCCAGGTAGCAGGCGTTCACCGCGACCCGGTCCGGGCCGGCGAGACCGAGCCCGGCCAGCCGGGCCAGGGCCCGGTCCAGCAGTGGCAGGTTCCCGACCGGGCAGAGCGCCTTGGGTAGCCGCTCGGTCAGTGGTCGCAGCCGGGTGCCCTCGCCCGCGGCGAGCACCACCGCGCACACCTCGACCTCCGCCCGCCAGCCAGTGCCGGGTGGTCCGGCCCGGTGGTGAAAGGCGGGACCGTCGGCCGGTCCGGCCCCGGTCACGCTCCCAGCGGGGCGGCCGGCGGGACCTGCCCGGCCTGTGGGCCGATGCCGTAGCGGCCGAGCAGGTTGGCGGTGGCCCGGCTCAGCCGGGGCAGGTCGTCCAGCGGGTGCCAGGCCGCCTCGAAGACCTCGGCGCCGTCCACCACCAGCTCGGTGGTCGACGCCGGGACCTCCACCTCGAAGACCACGTCCACCCAGCCCTTGGCGTGCACCACCGCGTTCGGCACGGCCGGGCGGAGCCGGTCCGGGGAGAGCCGGATGCCGGACTCCTCGAACAGCTCCCGGGCCGCGCCGACCACCGGCGCCTCGCCGCGCTGCAGCAGCCCCGCCGGGAGCGTCCAGCTGTGGCCGGGCGGCTGGCGCAGTAGCAGCAGCCGGCCGGACCCCGTCGCGTCGGCGTCCCGGACCAGGGTGACCGCGCCGACGATGTACTTCGGCACGGCGAGCCGGACCAACCGGCGGCGCAGCGGGACGGGGAGCCGGTAGAAGATCTGGTAGCCGAGGGCCCGTCCGGTGGCACGCGCGCGGGGGATCATGCCTCCAGGCTAGTGGCCGCCCGGTCCCGCCGTGCGAGCGGCGTTCGGCTACTGGCGGTGGTCGACCAGGTCGATGAGTTGCCGGACCACCGCGTCCGGCTCGACCGCCCGGTCGAAGACGGCCACCAGCAGGGTCTCCAGGTCGGGATAGCCCAGTTCCTCCGACAGCCGCAGCAGCGGCAGGTCGCTGGCCAGCCCCCGGTCGTGCTTGCGCAGCGCCAGGCCGATCGTGGCGCGGCCGAGGCGTACCTTGTCGGCGATCGAGATGCCCGGCTCGGTGTGCCCGGCGAACCAGCGGTTGATCTGCATCTGGGCCTGCGGCGACTTGACGAAGTCGAGCCACTCCCGGCGCGGCCCCCGGGGCGCGGCGTCGGCCTCGAAGCCGCTCTCCGCGTCGGACTCGGTGAAGATCTCCACCACGTCGCCCTCCTTCAGCTCGGAGGAGAGCGGCGCCAGCCGGCCGTTGATGAGCGCCGCCAGGCAGTGGTCGCCGCGCTCGGCGCCCAGCTCGTACGCCAGGTCCACCGAAGTCGCGCCGGCGGGGAGGACCACCTGCCGGCCGTCGGCGACCACCTGGATCTGCGCCTCGGCCAGGTCGCAGCGCAGCGACTCGAGGAACTGCGCCGGGTCGACGGCCTCCTGCTCCCAGTCCAGCACCCGGCGCAGCCAGGCCAGCTCGTCGGCCCGGTCGGCCGTCCGGCCGGTGGTGCGCGGGAAGCGGTAGTGGGCGGCGACGCCGTACTCGGCGGCGCGGTGCATCTCCTCGGTCCGGATCAGCACCTCGACCGTGCGGTCCTGCGGCCCCCGGACGCTGGTGTGCAGCGACCGGTAGAGGTTGTTCTTCGGCGAGGCGATGAAGTCCTTGAAGCGGCCGGGCATCGGGCGCCACTGCCCGTGCACCGCGCCGAGCGCCGCGTAACAGTCGGTGGTCGGGCCCTCCACCACGATCGCGACGCGGGGCAGGTCGAACGGGGCGGCGTGACCGCCGGCCACCGTGTCCTTCCAGATCGAGTAGAGATGCCGCGGACGGGGGGAGACCTCGGCGTCCACCCGGTTGCGGCGCAACGCGGCCTTCGTCTTCGCCACCACGTCCTCGAGGTACGCGTCCCAGCCCGGCCGGTCGTGCACGTGTCGGGCGATCCGGGCGTGCTCGTCCGGCTCCAGGTGCAGGAGCACCACGTCGTCCAGCTCCCGTTTGAGGGTCTGGATGCCCAGCCGGTCGCAGAGCGGGATCAGCACCTCCTGGGTCTTGCGGGCGATGCGCTCCCGGGAGGCGGCGGACCGGACGCCGAGCGTACGCATGTTGTGCAGCCGGTCGGCCAGCTTGATGATCAGCACGCGGACGTCCTTGCCGGCCGCGATGATCATTTTGCGGACGGTCTCCGCCTCGGCGGCCTTGCCGTAGAACGCCTTGTCGAACTTGGTCACCCCGTCGACCAGGTGGGCCACCTCCCGGCCGAAGTCCTCCGCGAGGGCCTGAAGGGTGTAGCGGGTGTCCTCCACGGTGTCGTGCAGCAGCGCGGCGACCAGGGTGATGGTGTCCATGCCGAGGTCGGCGCAGATCTGCGCGACCGCCAGGGGATGGGTGATGTACGGCTCGCCGCTCTTGCGGAACTGGCCGCGGTGCATGTTCTCCGCGATGGTGTAGGCCCGGCGCAGCACGGAGGAGTCCGCGCTGGCGTGGATGTTCCGATGGGCGCGGACCAGCACGCTGACCGGGTCGGTGTCGCTGGTGGGCCAGGTGAGCAGGGAGCGCAACCGGCGGGTCAGCGGCAGCTCCCCGGGCTGGATCGGAAGGGCGCCACCCAGGGCGGCGCCGTGTCCGGCGTCGACGTCCACCTGGGACACCTCCTCACCCCGGCCCACGGTCGCTGTCACCGACGACCGGGAGCAGGCCCGCGAAACGGGCAGGACTGCACTTCTCCAACAGCCTAAGGGAGTCGACGTAGGCCGATCGGTCACTTGGTCATGAGCGTTCGGTCGAGAGTTGGTGGGACCCGCCGTTCTCCGCCCTGGCCAGCAGGTCCCGGAAGCGGCCCGCGCCGGTGACCGGCGAGGCCCAGCCGGAGGAGGCCTCCACCAGCCGGGTCTCCGCTCGCTCCAACCAGGACAGGATCCGTTCGGACTCCTCGGCGGAGGCCCGCGGGACCGGACCGTGGCCGGGCAGCACCGTCTCGGCGGTCGCCCGGATCGCCTCCAGGGTCGGTCGCGGGTGGACCCCCGGCGGGGACACCCCGGCGCCGGCCAGCCGACCGTGCCGGACCAGGGCCAGCTCCCACCCGCCGTGCGGGGCGCGCCGGGCGGCGGCCAGCTCGGCGACCCGGGTCAACCCGACCAGGCGTTGCATCCGCACCGTGGCGCGCAGCACCGCCGCCAGCCGGGACCGCACCACCGCCGCCTCCTCGTAGCGCTGGTCGCCGGCGAGCACCTCGATCCGGGCGAGCAGCGCGTCCACCACCACCTGCGGGTCGCTGGTGGTCGCGGTGCGGAACGGCGCGGCGGCGCGGTGGTCGTACTCCTCGGGGGTGACGCGATGCTCGCAGGGCGCCGGGCAGCGACCCAGCTCGGCCAGCACGCACGCCGGCATGGTGGTGCGCCGCGAGAGCCGGTGCGTGCACTGGCGCAGCGGTACGGCGTCGTGGAAGCCCGCGGCGGCCAGCTCGGCGGCCTGCTTGGACCGGAACGGCCCGAGGTACGCGGTGTCGGTGGGGGCGAGGTTCCGCACCACCGACAGCCGGGGGTACGCCTCATCGGTCAGCTTGAGCCAGACCATCCGCTCGGGGTACTTGGAGCGCCGGTTGTACGGCGGCGCGTGCGCGGCGATCAGCCGCAGCTCGCGGACCTCGGCCTCCAGGGAATGGGCGCACTCGACCGCCTCGACCCGCTCGGCGGCGGCGAGCATCTCGGAGATCCGGGCCCGCTTCTCCCCGGCGGTGAAGTAGCTGCGCACCCGGGTGGCGATGTCGCCGGAGGTGCCGACGTAGAGCGGGCGGTCGTCGGCGGCCCGGAAGATGTACACCCCGGGCACCTTCGGCAGCCCCTCCGCCAGGTGCCGCTTGCGACGCTGGGTCGGGGTGACCGCGCGGGCGAACTCGATCGCGTCGCCGACGGTTTCCACCCGGTGGCCGCCCAGCCTGGCGATCAGCCCGTGCAGCACGTCCACGGTCGCCTTGGCGTCGTCGAGCGCCCGGTGGGTCGGCTGGGTGGCGGTGCGGAAGTAGGCGGCCAGGGTGCCGAGCTTGCGGTTGGGCACCTCGTCCCGGGTGAGCACCCGGCGGGCCAGCGCCGCGGTGTCCAGCACCCGGGGGTTCGGCCAGCGGTAGCCGTGCTTGACGCAGGCCGCCTTGAGGAAGCCCACGTCGTAGGGGGCGTTGTGGGCGACCAGCACGGCGTCGTCGACGAACTCCAGGAAGCTCGGCAGCACCTGCTCGATCGGCGGCGCCGGGACGAGCATCGCCTGGGTGATCCCGGTCAGCACGGTGATGAACGGCGGGATCGGCACCCCCGGGTTGACCAGGGTGGCGAGCACCCCGAGCTGCTCGCCGCCGCGCACCTTCACCGCGCCGATCTCGGTGATCCCGCCGCCGTCCGGCGCGCCGCCGGTGGTTCTCCAGGTCGACCACCACGAAGGTGGTCGCGTACAGCAGTAGCGCGGGGTCCACCCCCGCGCCCGCCGTCCGGTCCAGCCCGGCCAGCGACTCCTGGACGTACTCCGCTCGTGCCACCCGCGGCACGCTAGCGGCCGGGTCCGACACTCCCGTCTCAACGGTCCCGGCAGTCACCATGGGTCTAGGATGAGAGATCGGCTCACTCGCTGGGCGCTGGGCCCGTTCGCGGTGGGAGACTTGCCACACGCCCCTCACCGAGCCGCACGACGACCACCTCCCCGAGGCGGGGCCGGTGGCTGCCGGGCAGGACGCCGGTGGGGGCGGCGCGGACGACTTCGCGTCCGGTCCGACCGAGGCCGAGCAGTCCCGACCGGGGGAGACCGGACCCACCCCGCCGGAGCCCGAGCCGACGCTGCCCGAGCCGGTCCGCCAGCGGATCGTGGCGCTCACCGCCGCGGTGCTGCCGGCGATGCCCACCGACGAGGTGCCCGTCCCGCTGCGCCGGGTGGCCAAGTTCGCCTCCAACCGCCGGGCCCGGCTGGGCGCACCGGCGATCGCCGCCCAGCTCACCGCCGATCCGCTGTTCCGGCAGCGGGTGACCGCGCGGGTGCTGGCCGACACCGGCGATCTCGGGACGGCCGTGGTCGAGGGGACCGCGCCGGCCGCCGCCGACCCGGTGGAGGTGGCCGCCCTGGCGTACCTCGCCCGGCCGCGCCGCTGGCGGGAGCTGATCGAGGCGAGCGGCGCCGCGGTACGGGCCGAGGCGGACAGCGCGGTGGTGGCGGAGCTGGTCCGCGAGGCCGAGCAGCGGGCCACCCGCGCCGAGCACGACCGGGCGGTGGCCCGGGTCGAGGCCGAGAAGCTCCGCGACGAGCTGGCCCGGGTCCGGGAGGAGCTGGGCCAGCTCCGCGAGGAGTCCCGACAGGTCAGCCGTACGCTGCGCGAGACCCAGGCCCGGGAGCGACGCGCCAACGAGCTGCTCGCCACCGAGCGCGGCCGGGCGGCCCGGGCCGCCGCGGACACCGAGGCGGAGCTGCGGCGGGCCCGCGCGCGGCTGGCCGAGGCGGAGTCGGCCGCCGGGGTCGCCCGGGCCAGCGCCAAGGAGGCCCGCTCGATCGACGACGCCCGGCTCTGGCTGCTGCTGGAGACCATCGGCCAGGCGGCGGTCGGGCTGCGTCGCGAGCGGGCCCTGGACCCGGTGGAGAAGCTGCCGGCCGACTTCGTCGCCGACGCCTTCGCCGACCAGTCGGCGACCACCCCGGCCGGCGCCGCCGCCCGGGCCCGGGACACCGACGACCCGGCCCGGCTGGACCAGCTGCTCGCCCTGCCCCGGGCCCACCTGGTCGTCGACGGCTACAACGTGACCAAGCGCGGCTTCGGCGAGATGTCCCTGGAGCAGCAGCGCAAGCGGCTGATCACCGGCCTGGGCGGGCTCGCCGCGCAGACCGGGGACGAGGTCACGGTGGTCTTCGACGGGGCCGAGCGGATGCACGGCCTGCCGCCCACGCCGAGGGGGGTGCGGGTGCTCTTCTCCCGCAAGGGGGAGACCGCCGACGAGTTGATCCGCCGGCTGGTCCGGGCCGAGCCCACCGGCCGGCCGGTGGTCGTGATCTCCTCCGACCGGGAGGTCGCCGACGGGGTACGCCGGCACGGCGCGTACCCGCTCGGCGCCGACTCGTTGCTGCGGCGGCTGGCCCGCTCCTGACGTCGCTTGATCGGATTCGGGGTGGCTGCGACCTCGTTGTCCGTTTCTGTCACACCCCTCGCCTAGCGTCGACGTGACCGACGGTGGTCGGGCGGCCACGACGCCGTCCGCCCGCCGCCGCCGCGAACGCGTCAGGAGGCGTTGATGCTCATCGACTGCGACAGGTGCGGGATCCGGGGCGCGGGCTGTTCCGGCTGCCTGGTGACCGCGCTGCTCGACACCGGCTCGCCGGCCGTCGACCTCGGCGCCCCCGAGCACCGGGCGATCGAGGTGTTCGCCCGCGCCGGCTTCGAGGTGGAGGTGCTGCCGCCGCCGGCCGCCCTGCCCCGCTCCCGACGCCGCCACCGGGCCGCCTGATCCGGTCGCGGGCACCCAAGCCGGTACGCCCGCGTCGGGCAATAGGATGGGCGCTCACGGCGGGAGGAGCGGTATGAAGCGGGTACGGCGCGGCGGCGGAGTGTGGCGGTGAGCCCGCGCGGCTGGGCGGTGCTGACCCTGGCCGGGCTGGCCGTCGCGCTGGTCGTCGCCGGGGCCCTGCTGATCCCCTGGAGTCGACCCCCGGCGCCCCGGGCCGACCAGCTCGCCGCGCTGCGGTCCCTCCCGGTCGACCAGGTGACCCGCGGCCGGGCCTTCCACGCCGCGCTGCGCCCCGGCGGGTACGGCGCGCTCGCCGTCGGCCTGGCGGTGGCCCTCCTGCTCGGGCTGACCCCGCTCGGCAGCCGCCTGGTGGAGCTGGCCGGCCGGCCGTTCGGCGGCCACTGGACCGCCCGGGCGGTCCTCGGCGGGCTGGCCGTGGTGCTCCTCGCCGACCTGCTCACCCTGCCCTTCGCCGCCTGGCGGCAGACCGTGCTGACCCGGTACGGGCTGAGCACCCAGGGCTGGGGCGGCTGGGCGGTCGATCTGCTCAAGTCGTACGCGGTCAGCGCGATCATCGGTGGGCTCGCGCTGCTCGGCTTCTACGCCGTCGTCCGGGTCGCCCCGCGCTGGTGGTGGGCGTTCGGCGCGGCCGGCGCGGCCGGGCTGGTGGTGCTGCTGTCGTTCGTGCTCCCGGTGCTGGTCGAGCCGGTGTTCAACCGGTTCACCCCGATGGAGCAGGGTCCGCTGCGCAGCGAGCTGATGACGCTGGCCACCCGGGACGGCGTGCCGGTGCGCGACGTGCTGGTCGCCGACGCGTCCCGGCGGACGAAGGCGGTCAACGCGTACGTCTCGGGGCTGGGGCCGACCCGGCGGGTGGTGGTCTACGACACCCTGCTGCGCGAGGCGACCCCGGCCGAGGTGACCAGTGTGGTCGCGCACGAGCTGGGGCACGCGAAGGACCGGGACGTCTGGGTCGGCACGCTGACCGGGGCGCTGGGCGCCGCCGCCGCGGTGGTCGCGCTCTACCTGATCGGCTCCTGGGCGCCGCTGCTGCGACTGGCCGGGGTCGACTCCGTGGCCGAGCCGCGCGCCTTTCCGCTCCTGATCGCGCTGGTCACGGTCGTCGGGTTGGTCGCCGCACCGGTCCAGGCGCTGGTCTCCCGACGGGTGGAGGCCCGGGCCGACGCGCACGCGCTCGCCCTGACCGGCGATCCCGCGACCTTCGAGGCGATGCAGCGCCGGCTGGCCGGGGTGAACCTGGCCGACCCCGACCCGCCCCGGTGGGAGTACCTCTGGTCGGCCTCGCACCCGTCCACCGTGGAGCGGATCGCCGCCGCCCGCGCCTATGCCAGGGAGAGCGGCCGATGAGCCGGACGTTGCTGGTCACCAACGACTTCCCGCCCCGCCCCGGCGGCATCCAGTCCTTCGTGCACAATCTCGCGGTGCGCCAGCCCGCCGGCTCGGTGGTGGTGTACGCGTCGAGCTGGCGGGGCGCCGAGAAGTTCGACGCCGATCAGCCCTTCGAGGTGGTTCGGGAACGCACCCGGGTGCTGCTGCCCACCCCGCTGATCGCCCGGCGCGCGGCGAAACTGGCCCGCGCGTACGACTGCGACACGGTCTGGTTCGGCGCGGCGGCCCCGCTGGGGCTGCTCGCGGCGGGGCTGCGCCGGCGGGCCGGGATCCGGCGGGCGGTGGCCCTGACCCACGGCCACGAGGTCGGCTGGGCGGCGCTGCCCGGTGCCCGCGCCGCGCTGCGCCGGATCGGCCGGGGCGTGGACGTCACCACCTACCTGGGGGAGTACACCCGGGCGCGGCTGGCCCGGGTGCTGGACGGGGTGACCGAGCTGCGCCGGCTTGCGCCCGGGGTGGACGTGGACACCTACCACCCGTCGGTCGACGGGGAGCCGGTGCGGGTCCGGCTGGGGCTGGCCGACCGGCCGGTGGTGGTCTGCGTGTCCCGGCTGGTGCCGCGCAAGGGGCAGGACATGCTGATCCGGGCGATGCCGGAGATCCGCCGGCGGGTGCCCGACGCCGCGCTGCTGATCGTCGGCGGGGGGCCCTACCGGGCGGCCCTGGAGAAGCTGGCCCGGCAGGTCGGCGTGGAGCGGGACGTGGTCTTCACCGGCTCGGTGCCGTCGGCGGAGCTGCCGGCGCACTACGCGGCCGGCGACGTGTACGCGATGCCGTGCCGCACCCGCAATCGCGGCCTGGACGTCGAGGGCCTGGGGATCGTCTACCTGGAGGCCAGCGCGACGGGGCTGCCGGTGGTGGCCGGCGACTCCGGCGGGGCGCCGGACGCCGTCCGCGAGGGGGAGACCGGCTACGTGGTCCGCGGTCGGGACGTCGCCCAGCTGGCCGACCGGGTGGCGACGCTGCTCGCCGACCGGGACCTGGCCCGTCAGCTCGGCGCGGCCGGCCGGGCCTGGGTGGAGCGGGAGTGGCGCTGGGAGACCCAGGCGCAGCGGATGGCCGCCCTGCTCGCCGGCTGACCTCCGTCCCACCGGCCCTGGCGGGCCCATCGTGTCGCGCCGTCGGGCCCCCAGGCGGGTTCCGGTGGGCGCGGCGGGAGCTCAGGCCAGGTGGGTGAGGACGCGGTCGGCGGGGGCCGGACGGCCGAAGTGCCAGCCCTGACCGGCGTCGCAGCCGATCGCCCGCAGCCGGTCGGCCTGGTCGGCGGTCTCCACGCCCTCGGCCGTGACGGTGAGGTCCAGGGCGTGCGCGAGGGACACCAGCGAGGCGAGGATCCGCTCGTCGGTACGGCTGCCCGGGTCGGTGGCCGGGGCGCGCAGTCCGGCCACGAACTCGCCGGCCACCTTCAGCTCGGTCACCGGCAGGTCCCGCAGGTAGGCGAGGTTGCAGTAGCCGGTGCCGAAGTCGTCGATGGCGATCCGCACCCCCAGATCGGCAAGCACCCGCAGGGCCCGCACCGGTTCCTCGACGGCGCTCATCATGGTGCTCTCGGTGATCTCCAGCTGGAGTCGTTCCGGGGGCAGCCCGGTCTGCCGGAGCACGCCCTGCACCTCCTGCACCAGGCCGGGGCGGTGCACCTGCCGGACGGCGAGGTTGACGCTGACGAACGGCGCGTCGTCGTGCCCCGCCGACCAGCGCTCCGCCTCCCGGCAGGCCTCGGCCAGCACCCAGCCACCGAGCCGGACGATCAGCCCGGTCTCCTCGGCCAGCCCGATGAAGCTATCCGGCCGGAGCACGCCCAGCTGGGGATGGCGCCAGCGGACCAGCGCCTCCATGCCGACCACCCGCCCGTCCCGCAGGGAGGTCAGGGGCTGGTAGTCCAGATAGAACTCGCCCCGGTCGAGGGCGGTGGGGATGGCCGCCGAGAGGGCGTACCGGGCCAGCTCGCGACGGTTGCGGTCAGCGTCGAACAGGGCCCAGCGGGCGCCGCCGGCCGCCTTGGCCCAGTGCAGCGTGCTGTCGGCGGCCCGCATCAGCTCCCCGGGCGAGGTGCCGGCCACCTGCCGCTCCACGATGCCGATGGTCGCCGACACGGTCAGCTCGTGTCCGTACACCAGGGCCGGTTCGCTCACCGCCGCGAGGGCCGCCTCGGCGACCTTGACCGCGTCGTCGGTGCAATCGGTCCGCTCGACCAGGATCACGAACTCGTCCCCGCCGAGCCGGGCCACCAGGTGCTCGCCGAGGACGCGGCGCAGTCGCTGCGCCACCGACACCAGCAGTGCGTCCCCGACCTGGTGTCCGAGGGAGTCGTTGACCACCTTGAACCGGTCCAGGTCGAGGAAGCAGACCCCGACCCGGTCGGCGCCCCGGCCGGGCTCGTCGATGGCGGCGGAGAGCCGCTCGGTGAACAGGGTGCGGTTGGGCAGGTCGGTGAGGGGGTCGTGGGTGGCCTGGTGCCGGAACCGGGCCTCGCTGTCCCGCAGCGCCCGTTCGGCCTGCGCCCGGGCCACCATCGCGGCCCGCCGGATGGACTCCTGCTCGTCCAGGGTCCGGTCGCGCAGCGCGCGGGCGTACCCGGTGGCCACGGTGGCCAGCAGCCGGGCCATCCGGTCCTCGACGTCGTCGGCGACCAGCCCGAGGTCGCGGACCAGGCGGAGCTGGATGACCTCGATGGTCCGGCCGAGCCCCTCCGCCGAGGCGATGTGCGCCGCCACCAGTTCGGCGCCGACCTGCTGACCGATCCGCAGGTCGAACGGCTCGGCCTGGATCGCCACGGCCAGCCGCTCGGTGAGCCGCTGCAGCAGCGCCTCCAGCTGGGCCTGGGTCATCGGCAGGTAGCTCGTCCCGGAGACCGCCTTGGCCCAGGCCCGGGCGAAGGTGCCGGGGCAGGTGCGGACCCCGGCGGCCCCGTCACCCACCGAGCCGCCCGACGCCGCCGATGAACACCGCCTGCTCCGCGTTCTCCGCCTGATCCGGGGACTCCGGACGCCACTGCGGCACCCAGACCACGCCCGGGTCGACCAGCTCGAAGCCGTCGAAGAGCGCGGTCAGCTCGGACCGGCTGCGGATCCAGAGCTGGTTGTCGGTGCGGCGGTAGACCCGCTCCGCCTCGGCCCGCTCACCGGTCTCGCCGCGACCGTCGTCGCTGGCCTGCGACATCACCAGGTAGCTCCCGGGCGCAAGGGCCGCCCGCAGCGTCCGCAGGATCTCCTCCGGCCGATCCTGGTACGGGATGAAATGCAGCACCGCCACGATCATCACCGCGACCGGCTGGGAGAAGTCCAGCAGCTTGGTGACCTCCGGATGAGCCAGGATCGCCGCCGGCCGGCGCAGGTCCTCCTGGATGACGGTGGTCCGGTCGTTGCCGTTGAGGATCTCCCGGCTGTGCGCCACCGCCACCGGGTCGACGTCGACGTAGATCACCCGCGACGCCGGGTCGATCCGCTGGGCGATCTCGTGCACGTTGCCGACGGTGGGGATGCCGGAGCCGATGTCGAGGAACTGGCGTACCCCGGCGTCGGCCAGGAACTGCACCGCGCGGCGGAGGAAGGCCCGGTTGGCCTGGGCCATCAGCGGGGCCTCCGGCACCGCTTCCACCATGGCCCGGGCCGCCGCCCGGTCGGCGGCGAAGTTGTGCGACCCGCCGAGGTAGTAGTCGTACATGCGGGCGACGCTGGGACGCTCGATGTCGATCGTGTCGGGTGCCCAGTCCGGCCGCTGCATGCCCCTGCCCCTTTTTGTCGACACCGCGTGGAAGCACGGCCCCGTGGGCCACCGGGTATTCTGCCCGCCCGTTGTCGCGGTGCAAAGACCCCCGTCACTGTGCGGTCGGGCCCTCACCGTGTGCAGCCGGAACGGCCCGGAATGCCGGAGAGGCCCGGTCCGTGATCCGGACGCGGGCCTCTCGGGTGAGCTGTCGGAGCCCCTAGAACTTGGGGGCGTCCGGGGCCTCCAGCAGACCGAGCCGCAGCGCGGTCATCAGCGCCTGGGCCCGGTTGGCGGCGCCCAGCTTCTCGTAGAGCTTCGAGATGTGCGTCTTGGCGGTCGACTCGCTGACGAAGAGCTGCTTGGCGATGCCCGCCACGCTCATGCCGTCGGCGAGCAGTCGCAGCACCTGTCCCTCGCGGGGGGAGAGCTGCGGGCCGGACGGGGCCAGCCGGCGCTTCATCGCCTCGGCCAGGTCGGCCGCGGTGAAGGCGCTGGGGGAGGAGGCGGCGTGCCGGGCGGCGGCCACCACCTCGTCGGCCGGGGCGGTCTTCGGCACGAAGGCGCTGGCCCCCGCCTCCAGGGCGCCGAAGAGCTGGTCGTCGCCGGCGTACATGGTGAGCACGACGATGCCCATCGACGCGCTGGACTTGCGGAGCGCCCGGGTGGCCTCCAGCCCGCTGCCGTCGGGCAGCCGCAGATCCATGATCACTACGTCCGGCTGGAGCGCCCCTGCCTGGCGTACGCCCTCCGCCGCCGTCGCGGCCTCGCCGACGACCTCGAACTGCCGGTCCCGCTCGAAGGCGTGCCGCAGACCCTTGCGGATCAGATCGTGATCGTCGACAAGGAGGACCTTGGTGCGAGTGGCCGGTGTCGGACTTGTGGTCATCCTCGGGTTACTCCCCTTCTGCTGCTGTGCTGCCGCGCACCTTATCGCGCCGGGGCGAGGAGCCGAGTACCACCGCCACGGTCGTCCCGCTGGGCTGCCGCGGCCTGATCTCCAACCGGCCCCGGATACGTTCCGCCCTCTCGGCCATGATCGCAAGACCGTAGTGCCCGTCCGGGCGCTGGTCACCGATGCCGTGACCGTCATCCGACACTTCGATCTGGGCGTACGGGGGGTCCACCTCACAGGTGACCCACAGATTGGACGCCCCGGCGTGCTTGCGTGCGTTGGTCACCGCCTCCTGCGCGATGCGCAGCAGCTCGGCCTCGGTGGCGGCGGGCAGCCGGGCGGTCGACTCGTCCAGCGACAGGTGCACCCGCAGGCCGCCGGACGCGCCGACGGTGCGAGCGTACTCGGCGATCGCGGCGGTCAGGCCGCCGTGCCGGTCCACCTCGCTGCGCAGCTCGAACAGGCTCAACCGCAGCTCGGTGATCACCCGGGTCACCTCATGGCGCAGGGTGCGCAGCGACTCGGCGGTCTCCTCCGTGTCGTCGTGCACCGTGGCGAGCGCGTTGTCGATGCCGTAGCCGACCATCACCAGTTCCTGGGCGACCCCGTCGTGGATCTCCCGAGCCAGGCGCTGCCGCTCCTCGTTGGTGGCCAGCGACCGCACCTCGTCGAAGAGCAGGGCGGCCTCCAGCCGTAGGGCCGCCGGCCCGGTCAGCGCGGTCACCCGGGACACCACCGGCGGCGGGTACGCGTGCCCGGCGTCCGCCTCGAGGACCACCAGGCCGACCGTCCGGACCCCGGCGACCAGCGGCACGATCAGCGCCGACACCTCGCCGGACCGGTGCGAGCGGGCCTGTGAGCGGGCCGAGGTCTGCGCCTGCTGGCTGGCCCAGGCGTCGGCGATCGCCGAGTCGGCGTCGAGGGTGGTCTCCCAGTCGACCCGGTCCACACCGACCTGGGCGAGCACCACCAGCCGGCCGCCGCCGCTTGCGGAGAGCACCGCACCGCGGTCGGTCTTCGCCACCACCCGGAGCTCCTCCAGCAGGTGCTCGGAGATGCCGCCCGGGTCGAGGGTGGCCCCGGGCAGCTGGCGGGCGACCGTACGAAGCTGGGTCAGCAGGCGGGTGGCCTCCGCGTACGGCTGCGGCTTGCCCTCGCTGCGGACCCGCATCACCCGCTGCAGGGTGCGGGCGGTGTACAGGCCGAGCCCGGCGAGGATAAGCCACTGCGCGCAGACCGCGAGGTAGCCGGGCTCGGTGACCTGCCGGCCGCCGTCGGCCTCGGTGAACGCGCCGGCGACCAGCAGCGTGGCCGCAGCGACCGCGAGCAGCGCCGCACCCTCGGCGAACCGGCGGCGCAGCGCCGTCACGGTCACCGGCACGGCGAGGTACGGCAGCACCGCCGAGGCGCCCAGCCCGGCGATCACGCCGGTGAGTTGGGTGTCGGCGGCGACCTGGCTGGCGGCCAGCCCGAGGATGACCACCTCTGCGAACCGGCTCAGCGGGCCGAGCAGCCGGTGCTGGGGGGCGAGGACGGCCGGCAGCCCGGCGACGCCCAGCAGGGCTATCCACCAGAGCTGGGCGACGTCGCGGGTGGCGAAGAGGGTGAGGACGGCGACCAGCGCGAGCAGGACCCCGCGCGCCGCGGCGGCGAGGGTCTGCGTCTGGGGCTGGCGGGGTGTGGAGGCGGGCACGTGACGGATCGTAGTCAGCCTCGGTAGATGTCGGCGATCTCCGCCGCGTACGTCTTGTGCACGACCTGCCGCTTGACCTTGAGCGAGGGGGTCAACTCGCCGGTGGCCTCGGTGAAGTCGTGCGGCAGGATCCGGAAGACCTTGATCGCCTCGGCCTTGGAGACCGACTGGTTGGCCTGGTCGACCGCGGCCTGCACCTCGGCCCGCAACGCCTCGTCGTCCCGCAGCTCGGTGACCGTGGTCGTCTCCGGCCGGTCGTGCGCGGCGAGCCACTTCGGCAGTGCCTCCTCGTCGATGGTGACGAGCGCCGCGATGAACGGCTGCCGGTCGCCGACCACCACGCACTGGCTGATCAGCGGGTGCGCGCGGACCTGGTCCTCCAGGACGGCCGGGGCGACGTTCTTGCCGCCGGCGGTCACGATGATCTCCTTCTTGCGGCCGGTGATGCTCAGGTAGCCGTCCTCGTCGAGATGGCCCAGGTCGCCGGTGCGGAGCCAGCCGTCACTGGTCAGCGCCTCGGCGGTGGCCGCCTCGTTGTGCCAGTAGCCCTGGAAGACGAGGTCGCCGGAGATCAGGATCTCGCCGTCGTCCTCGATCCGGACCGTGACTCCGGGCAGCGGGCGACCGACCGTGCCGACCTTGGTGCCGGTGGGCAGGTTCGCGGCGGCGGCCGGCGAGGTCTCGGTGAGGCCGTAGCCCTCGCAGATGGTCACCCCGATGCCCCGGAAGAAGTGCCCGAGCCGCGCGCCGAGCGGGGCGCCGCCGGAGATCGCGTCACGGCAGCGGCCGCCGAGCGCGGCCCGCAGCTTGCGGTAGACCAGCTTGTCGAAGACCGCGTGCTGGGCGCGCAGCGACAGGCCGGGCCCGTCGGCGGTCTCCAGCGCCTCGCTGTACGCGAGGGCGACCTGCTCCGCCCGGTCGAAGATCTTGCCTTTGCCGTCCGCCTCGGCCTTCTGCCGGGCGCCGTTGTAGACCTTCTCGAAGACCCGGGGTACGGAGAGCACGAAGGTCGGCTTGACCTCCTGCAGCTCGCCGACCAGGTTCTTGGGGTCGGCGCAGTGCGCCATGGTGGCCCGGGCCTGCACCACGCCGATCTGGATGAGTCGGGCGAAGGCGTGCGCGAGCGGCAGGAACAGCAGGGTGGAGGCGCCCTGCCGGAACAGGTTCGGCAGCACCGGCACCGCGTTGGCGATGTTGGCGTACATGTTGCGGTGGGTCAGCACGCAGCCCTTGGGGCGGCCGGTGGTGCCGCTGGTGTAGATGATCGTCGCGATGTCGCCGGCCTTCACCGTCTTGCGCCGTACCTCGATCTCGGCCGGGTCGACCGACTCGCCGGCGGCGACCAGTTCGTTGACCGCGCCCAGCTCGATCTGCCAGACGTGGCGCAGCTCGGGCAGCCGCTCCCGGATCCCGGCCACCATGGTGGCGTGCGCGGTGCTCTCCACGACGACGGCGACCGCGCCGGAGTCGGCGAGGATCCAGGCGGCCTGCTCGGCGCTGGAGGTCTCGTAGATCGGCACGGTGACCGCGCCGGCCGTCCAGATGGCGTAGTCGAGCAGCGTCCACTCGTAGCGGGTGCGGCTCATCAGGGCGACCCGGTCGCCGCGGGAGATGCCGGCGGCGACCAGGCCGCGGGCCACCGCGACGACCTCGTCGCGGAACTGCCGGCAGGTGACGTCCACCCTGGCCCGGCTCTCGGTGCCGGCCGGCGTCGGCCGGACGAACTGCACCGTGTCCGGGGCGACCTCGGCGTTGTCCCAGACCGGGTCGGTCAGGTTCGCCGCGTCGCCGACGGTGACGATGGGCGGAACGGAGAACTCGCGCACCTGCACTCCCTCGTGCTCGCACTGGCCGGGCCGGCCGTGGTCGGCTCTGTCGAAACCTACCTGGCCACCCCGGTGGGAGAGGTAGGGAGGTTGCCCGCCCGGCTGTTGGGACACCGCCCCCGCGCCGCCGACGCCGGTGGCGTGGGGGTGGGGGTGGAGCGGCGCGCCCGGGGCCGCCGCCGGGTAGCCTCCCCCCATGGCGGACTCCTCCACCCAGTCGATCATCATCGGCGCGTCACCGGACCGGGTGGCGGCGGTCATCTGCGACTTCCCCAGCTACCCGGAGTGGACCGAAGCGGTGCGGCGGGCCGAGGTGGTCGAGGAGTACGAGGACGGGTACGCCAGCCAGGTCCGGTTCACCATCGACGCCGGCGTGATGGCCGACGAGTACGTGCTGGCCTACGAGTACGCCGAGGACCTCTCGCGGATCGAGTGGCACCTGGTCGAGCCCTCGAAGATGCAGAAGGCCCAGCGCGGCTCGTACGACCTGGTCGGCAACCCGGACGGCACCACGACGGTGACGTACACGCTCGAGGTGGAGCTCTCGGTGGGCATGCTCGGCATGTTTCGACGCAAGGCCGAGAAAATGATCATGGATACCGCGTTGAAGCAGCTCAAGCGCCGGGTAGAAGCACCCGGTGCGGCCCACTGACCCGACCGGCGACCCGGTCTGCACGGTAGAGGAGCCGACCATGGGGAGTACGGATCCGGGTTCGGCCCGGGAAGAGGCGGAACGTCTGGTCGCCATGCTGCTGGCGACCGCCCGGCTGGCCGGTTCGGCTTCCGGGGCGGGGCCCTGGGGTCCGCTCGGTGGGATCCTTTCCGGTGTCCTCGGTCACACCACCGGCTCCGGCCGGACCGTCGGGGAGGACGGCCCGGCGTCCGGTGCCGGCTCCGGGCCGGTCGGTTTCGCCACCGGCTCGGCCGAATGCTGCATCTGCCCGGTCTGTCGGGGTGTCGCCGCGTTGCGCGACCCGAGTCCCGAATTCGCCGAGCGGCTCGCCACCGGAGCCGGTGACCTGGCCGCCGGTGTGGCCAGTCTGCTGCGCGCGTTCGCCCCGGCCGAACCCGCCCGCCCGGCGGACGAGCCGACCGCCGGCGGGTCCGCCGGAGCGGCCGCCGGAGCTGCGGCGGGGGACCACGTGTGGCGCGAGGCCACCCGTACCGGGCATGATTCTCAGCCGGCACCCGAGCAGGACGTCTGGTCCGCCGCCACCCGGGGGCAGGGCGCGGCCGATCCGGGTTCCGTCGTGCCGCCCGCCGATGGCGCCGGGCCGGACGCGCCGGTGACGATCCGGCCGCCGGCCGGCCGTCCCGTGGTGCCCGCCTCGCGGGCGTCCGGCGAGGTGGGCGAGGACGTACCAGGCGACCGGGCCTGACCACCGGACATCCGGACAGCGCACGGCCGGTTCGGCCGCTGTCGGGCAGCAGAGCAGAGGGGAGTGGCAGCGGTGACGCTGACCATCGGAGTCGACGTCGGTGGCACGAAGGTGGCCGGCGGTGTCGTTGACGACACCGGCAAGGTTCTCGTGCAGGCCCGACGGGACACCCCCGCCGACGACGTGGCCAAGACCCGGGACGTCATCATCGAGCTGGTCACCGAGCTGGCCGTCGGGCGCAGCATCGCGGCCGTCGGCATCGGCGCGGCCGGCTGGATCGACGCCAGCCGCTCCACCGTGCTCTTCGCCCCCAACCTGGCCTGGCGGGACGAGCCGCTGCGCGAGTACGTCAGCACCGCCACCGGCCTGCCGGTGATCGTGGAGAACGACGCCAACGTCGCCGCCTGGGCGGAGTTCCGCTACGGCGCGGCGCGGGAAGCCGACGACTCGATGGTCATGTTCACCATCGGCACCGGCGTGGGCGGCGGCATCGTGCTCAACGGCGAGCTGCTCCGCGGCGCCCACGGCATCGCGGCGGAGCTGGGGCACATGCTCACCGTGCCCGACGGCCACCAGTGCGGCTGCGGCCGGCTGGGCTGCATCGAGCAGTACGCCAGCGGCAGCGCCCTGGTCCGCTTCGCCCGCGCCGCCGCCCGCCAGGAGCCGCACCGGGCGACCGCCCTGCTGGAGCTGGCCGGCGGCGAGGCCGAGGCGATCACCGGGCCGATGGTGACCGCGGCCGCCAAGGGCGGCGACCTGGTCTCCGCCGAGGCGTTCGCCCAGGTCGGGCGCTGGCTCGGCACCAGCCTCGCGGACATGGCCCAGATCCTCGACCCGCAGGTGCTCGTCGTCGGCGGTGGCGTGATCGACGCCGGTGACCTGCTGATGGGCCCGACCCGTCGGTCGTTCACCGAGGCCCTCGCGCAGCGCAGCCGCCTCCCGGTGGCCGAGATCCGCCCGGCCGAGCTGGGCAACAGCGCCGGCGTCATCGGCGCCGCCGACCTCGCCCGCCGGATCTGAGGTGCCGGTGCAGGGGGTGCCGCTGCGCGTGGTGTCGTACAACATCCACAGCCAGCGGGACGACACGGCCGCGCTGGCCGCCGTGGTGCGGAAAGCCGCGCCGGACGTGGTGATCGTGCAGGAGGCGCCGCGGCGGTTCCGGTGGCGGCAGAAGTCGGCCACGCTGGCCGAGTCGTTCGGGTTGGTGGTCGCCGCCGGCGGCCTGCCGTCGCTGGGCAACCTGCTGCTGACCAGCCTCCAGATCCGGGTGCGAAGCACCCGCTGCCAGCGCTACCCGCTGACCCCCGGCCGGCACCTGCGCGGCGCCGCGTACGCCGAGTGCCAGGTCGGGGCCGCGCGGTTCCTGCTGGCCGGTTCGCACCTGTCCACCGACCCGGCGGAACGGCCGGCCCAGGCGGCGACGTTCAAGCGGGAGCTGGCCGCCGCCACGCTGCCGGTGATCGCCGGCGCCGACCTCAACGAGGGGCCGGACGGGCCCGCCTGGCGGACCGTCGCGGAGGGACTGACCGACGCCGCGGTCGCGGCCGACCGGGCGGACCGGCACACCTACCCCTGCGCCGACCCGCGCCGCCGGATCGACGCCCTCTTCGTCGACCCGCGGATCACCGTCGTCGACTACGACGTGGTGGACACGCCACAGACCCGCCGGGCCAGCGACCACTTCCCAGTCCTGGTCGACCTGCTGCTGCCCGCCGTCGACTGAACCGCCGACCACGGCCGGCGCGGCGGGGCTGGACAACGGCGGGAGTTGTCGGCAGGATTTCGCAGCGACCCGGCACACCGTGCCGCACAAAGGAGATTCCCCGGTGTCCTCCTCCACCGACCTTGGCCGCCCCGATCCTCCGACGGCGACGCTCGCCCTGACCCGGGACGGCCGCCCGGTCTCGGACCGGGGTGACACGGTCTGCGTCATCGGGGCCGGGGCCAGTGGCCTCACCGCGATAAAGAACCTCGCCGAGCACGGCTTCGGCGTCGACTGCTACGAGCGGGAGACCGGCGTCGGTGGGGCGTGGAACTGGCGGCACGACCGCAGCCCGGTCTACGCCAGCACCCACCTCATCTCGTCCCGGCCGTTCACCCAGTTCCCCGACTTCCCGATGCCGGACGACTGGCCGGACTATCCGCACCACAGCCAGCTGCTCTCCTATTTTGAGCGGTACGCCGACCACTTCGACCTGCGCCGGCGCATCTGGTTCGGCACCGAGGTGGTCCGGGTGGAGCCGGTCGAGGGGGACCGCTGGGACGTCACCACCCGCAGCACTGGCGGGTACGGCCCGGAGCGCACCTCCCGCTACGCCGCGGTGGTCATCGCAAACGGGCACAACTGGTCGCCGAAGCTGCCCCGCTACGAGGGGCTCGAGGAGTTCCGCGGCGAGGTGATGCACGCGTCGTCCTACAAGGACCCGGCGCAGCTGCGCGGCAAGCGGGTTCTGGTGGTCGGCGCCGGCAACACCGGCTGCGACATCGCGGTCGAGGCGGCCCAGCAGGCGTCCCGCTGCTGGCACTCCACCCGCCGCGGCTACTGGTACGCCCCGAAGTACATCCTCGGCCGTCCCGCCGACCAGGTCAACGACACCCTGCTCGCGCTGCGGGTGCCGCTGCGGGTCCGCCAGTGGCTCTACCACTGGACGCTGCGGCTCACCGTCGGCGACCTCACCCGGTTCGGCCTGCCCAAGCCGGACCACCGGGTCTACGAGACCCACCCGATCGCCAACAGCCAACTCGTCTACTACGTCGGCCACGGGGAGATCACCCCGGTGCCGGAGCTGGCCCGGTTCCACGACCGGTCGGTCGAGCTGACCGACGGTCGCCGGATCGACCCCGAGCTGGTCGTCTTCGCCACCGGCTACCTGCCGCGCTTCGAGTTCCTCGAGGCGAAGGTGCTCGGCGACGACGAGGGCGTCGGCCGGCCCCGCCTCTGGTTGAACGAGTTCGCCGCCGGTCACCCCACCCTGGCGGTGGTCGGTCTGGTGCAGCCGGACTCCGGCATCTTCACCATCTCGCACTGGCAGAGCGTCCTCTTCGCCCGGCTGCTGCGGCTGCGGGCGAGCCGGCCGGACGGGGCCGCCGCGTTCGACCGGAAGGTCGCCGCGGGCATCGGCGAGCGCTACTCCGGCGCGGTCAAGGACAGCACCCGGCACTGGTTCGAGGTCGGCCACGCCGACTACCTGCGGGCGCTCGAACGCGCCCTGGACGACCTGGAGGGCAGCCGGTGAGCGCGAGGAGTGCAGCGCAGCGGAGCCCCGCAGTCGCGAACGAAAGGAAGGCCCCGGTGAGCGCGAGGAGTGCAGCGCAGCGGAGCCCCGCAGTCGCGAACGAAAGGAAGGTCCAGTGACCACCGACCGGGTGCGGGTCGTACGGGTGCGGGAGTGGGCCCGGCCGGAGCGCCCGGCCCGTCGCGAGGTGCTCAGCGCCGTGCCGGAGCTGGAGGAGGGACGGCCGCCGCTGCTCTTCGTGCCGGGGTTCGGGCACGGGGCGTGGGCGTTCGCCGAGCACTGGCTGGAGCACGCCGCGTCCCGCGGTTTCCCGGCGTACGCGCTCAGCCTGCGCGGGCACGGCGGCAGCGAGCCGGCGCCGAAGGCGACGCTGCGGTCGTACACCCATGACGTGACCCAGGTGGCGGCGGCCCTGCCGCGGCAGGCGGTGCTGGTGGGGCACGGCGCCGGCGCCCGGGTGGTCGCCCACGCGCTGGCCCGCTACCCGGCCCGGGCCGCGGTGCTGGTGGCGCCGGTGCTCGGCGGCTGGGGGACCTTCGGCGCGGCGCTGCGGCGCAATCCCGGTGGCACCCTGCCGGCGGTCTTCGGCGGCGGCCTGCGGCTGCGCCGCCGGCAGCTGTTCAGCCGGGAGTTGCCGGACGGCGAGGCCCGCCGCCACGTCGCCCGGCTGGGCCGGGCCGGCCGGCGCGCGCAGTGGCAGCTGCTGACCGGCCGGGAGCCCGAGCCGGCGGTGGGCCGCCCACCGGTGCTGGTGCTGGGCAGCCCCGACGACCGGGTGGTGCCGGCCGCCGCGCTGACCCGGGCGGCCGGTCGGTACGCCTCGGCCCCGCTGCTCTTTCCCGGCATGGGCCACGACCTGATGCTGGACGCCCGCTGGCGGGAGCCGATCGACGCGATCCTGGACTGGCTGGAGAAGGACCCGGCGCCGACGGCCGGCTGAGCCTCGCGCCCTGGGCGCCGGGTGCGGGTCAGTCGGTCCCGGCGAACCGGGTGAGCAGCGAGCCGCTCTCGTCCAGGGCGCTGAGGTAGGAGCTGGCCCAGGCGTGGATGTCGTTGCGGTGCAGGTGCTCCCGCATCGCCCGCATCCGGGCGGCCACGTCGGCCGGCGTCGCCCGCAGCGCGGAGAGCAGCTCCTGCTTGAGTCCCTCCAGGTCGTGCGGGTTCACCAGGAACGCCTGGGACAGCTCGGTGGCCGCCCCGGCGAACTCGCTGAGCAGCAGCGCGCCGGTGTCGTCCACCCGGGCGGCGACGTACTCCTTGGCGACCAGGTTCATCCCGTCCCGCAGCGGGGTCACCGCCATCACGTCGGCGACCCGGTAGAGGGCGGCCAGCTCGGCCCGGTCGAAGGTCTGGGTGAGGTAGTGGATCGCCGGCTCACCGACCCGGCCGAACTCGCCGTTGATCCGCCCGACCTCGCGTTCCACCCGGTCCCGCAGGATCTGGTACTGGCCGACCCGTTCCCGGCTCGGCACCGCGACCTGTACCAGCACCGTGTCGCGGACCTTGACGTCGCCGCTGGCCAGCAGCTCGCTGTACGCCTTGAGCCGCTGCTCGATGCCCTTGGTGTAGTCCATCCAGTCGACGCTGAGGATGACGTGCTCGGGGTCGCCGAGGTCGCGGCGCAGCCGGCGGGCGCGGTCGGCGACCTCCGGTCGGGCGGCGAGCGCGGCCATCTCGGCGGTGTCGATGGAGACCGGGAACGCGCCGACCCGGACCACCCGGTCGTCGACGCAGACCCGCCGGTCGGTGGCGGGCAGGTCGAGCACCTTGGCGACCAGCTGCGCGAAGTTGTGCGCCGCCTGGTCCCGCTGGAAGCCGATCAGGTCGGCGCCGAGCATCCCGCGCAGCAGCTCGGCCCGGCGCGGCAGCTGCATGAACAGCTCCGGTGGCGGGAAAGGCACGTGCAGGAAGAAGCCGATCCGCAGGTCGGGCCGGAGGGCCCGGAGCAGGCCGGGGACCAGTTGCAGGTGGTAGTCCTGCACCCAGATCAGGGCGCCCGGCTCGGCCACCTCGGCGGCGGCCTCGGCGAACCGCTGGTTGACCCGCTGGTACGCCTCCCACCAGCGGCGGTGGTACTCGGGCTGTTCGACGGCGTCGTGGTAGAGCGGCCAGAGGGTCGCGTTGGCGAACCCCTCGTAGTGGTCGCGGAGGTCCTCGGCGGTCAGCGGCACGGTGTGCATGCGGACGCCGTCGACCTCTGGCAGGTGCGGCGCCGGGCCGGTGCCGCCCGCCCAGCCGACCCAGGTGGCCGGGGTGTGTCGCAGCAGAGGGTGCAGGGCGCTCACCAGTCCGCCGGGGCTGCGGCGCCACTCGCAGGCGCCGTCCGGCGCCACACTGTCGTCGATGGGGAGGCGGTTGGCGACCACCACGAGGGGACTCTGTCGCATCTCGGGCATTCCGATCAGCAGAGGGCTGACCGCCGCGAGTGAGGAGGAACCGGGCAGTCAGTGGGGGAAGCGACCTACAGCGGTATTCCTACTGACCGTAAGTTACACCATTGTTACGCCGGAGGCCCGGGGCGGTCGGCGTCCCGGCATGCGGGCGGGGGTTAGACGACCGCGCCGTCGTCCGGGTCGTGGTCGTCGGTGTCGCCGGGACGCAGTCGCCAGACCAGGGTCACGAAGCCGGCCAGGATGCCGGTGAAGCCGAGCAGCGTCACCACCGAGGGGTCGACCGGGAGTGCCGTGGGGTAGAGCAAGAGCGCGAAGCCGACGACGATGGCCAGCACGCCGACCACCGCGTACTTCGAGAAGCGGGGCAGCGGGGGTGGCGGTGGCGGGGTGTAGTGCTCCTCGTCGGCGTCCTCGGGCAGGTCGGCGCCGAAGGTGTCCAGGCCGTCCAGGAGCGACGGCTCGTCCTGCCGGCCGCGGCTCACCGAGATCCCGGAGATGTCGGCCGCGTACGGCAGCCGCCGCACGTCGGTGGCGGTCGGGCCACCGGACTCCTCGGCCCCGGCGCGTGGCGCCGCCCCACCGGTCGGCTCGGTCGGCTCCGCCGGGTCGTCGACGTCCTCCGCGGCGGGCCACGGGTGGCTTCCGGGGGCCGGGTCGGTGTGGAAGCCGGCGACGATCCGCGCCCACTCGGCCTCGATGTCGGGCTCGTCGTCCCGGGGCGGCTCGGGGGTGCCCTCGTCGGCGAGCTGGGTCAGGTAGTCCCGGGCGGTGGTCAGGTGGGAGCGGTCGACGTAGAGCCGGTCGACCGGCCGGGACGGCACGGTGGTGGTGCGGGTCACCGGGTTGAGGTCGGCGGAGGGCTGGAGGTACGCGGCGATGCCGCCGGCGGCGAGCACGTCGAGCAGATGCTCGCCGACGCGCGGGTCCACGTCGCCCGCGACGGCGTACTCGCTCGCGTCGAGCCCGTTGTCCCGCCGTCCCCGGCGGGGCCCACCCGCTGACACCGGACACCCTCCTCGTCGCACCTGGCGGTGCGGTCGCCGCGGCGCGCCCTACGCCGTGCCCTGAATCGTGACACGTCAGGACCCGGTTCCGGGAGTGCGTTGTGGCGTGCCGCTCCCGGTTCGTAGGCTCTTCCCCGACAGTCCCGCCCGCCGACGGCGCCCCGGGCGGGTGCCGGTGGCCCGGCCGGGCTCCCGGCGACGGGCGTCGCCGCCCCCGCTGGAAGGACACCGGTGCTGTACTGGCTGATGAAGTACATCATCCTCGGCCCGCTGCTGAGGCTGATCTTCCGCCCGCAGGTGGAAGGGCTCGAGAACGTCCCGGAGACCGGGCCGGTCATCCTGGCCAGCAACCACCTCTCCTTCTCCGACTCGATCTTCACCCCGCTCATCGTCAAGCGAAAAGTAACATTCATCGCTAAAGCGGAATATTTCGTCGGTAAGGGCATCAAGGGCTGGCTGACCAAGTTGTTCTTCGTCGGCTCCGGCGCCATCCCGGTCGACCGCTCCGGCGGTCGCGCCGCCCGCGCCGCGCTGGACACCCAGCTCACTGTGCTGCGGTCCGGCGGCATCGCCGGCATCTACCCCGAGGGCACCCGGTCGCCGGACGGCCGGCTCTACCGGGGCAAGACCGGGGTGGCCCGGCTGGCGTTGGAGAGCGGCGCCCCGGTCGTCCCGATGGCGATGCTCAACGCCGACGAGATCCAGCCCCCCGGCCAACTGATCCCCAACGTCAAGCGGGTGCGGATCCGCTTCGGCGCGCCGCTGGACTTCTCCCGGTACGCCGGGCTGACCGGCGACCGGTTCGTCGAACGCGCGGTCACCGACGAGATCATGTACGAGCTGATGGAGCTCTCCGGCCGCGAGTACGTCGACATGTACGCCCAGAAGGCGAAGAGCCAGCCGGCCGTCCCGGCCGAGCCCGTCCCCGTCTGAGCGGGCCTCAGCAGGCCACCGCGGGCCCGGTGTCGGAAACCGGACGCCGGGCCAGGGCGAGCAGGCCGGGCGCCTCGTTGCGCAGCGCGAAGGTCCGCAGCTCGGCCAGCGGCGCCCCGGCCGCCGCCGGATCACCGGCCCGGTCCAGCTCGGCCGTGGCCAGGGCGAGCGCCAGCATCCGGTCGGTCACGTCCGGGATCCGGGCGTAGATCTCGGCGCCGGCCAGGTGCAGCTCGCCGGCGCGCCGGTGATCGCCGTCGGCCGCGGCCACCGCCCCGGTGACCGTCCGCAGCGCCGCCTCCGACCAGGGCGTGCGGTGTCCCAGCCGGTCCAGCATCGCGCGTACCCGCACCGCCGCGTCCCGGCCCGCCAGGGCCGCCGCGTACGACGCCGCGGCGATCCACTCGCCGCTGGCCAGCGCCGGCACCGCCGACCAGGAGTCGGCCAGCTCCTCGACCAGCGCCGCCGCCTCGTCGGCCCGCCCCTGCAGGGCGCGGCAGAGCGCCGCCATGCCGAGCATCGTCCAGTGCGGCCGGTGGAAGCCGCTGCGGCGAGCGGTGTCCAGCGCGGCGGCCACGTCGTCCAGGTACCGCGCCCCGTCCCGGCCCGCCGCCGAGGCGGTGTCCCGCTGCGGCGGCGCCGGCCGGGGCGCCGGCGGGACCGGCTGGCCGCGCAGCACCAGCAGGCACGAGCGCAGGCCGCGTACCTGCATGTCCCAGCCGCCGGTCGGGGTGTCCACGAACGCGTCCGCGGCGGCGAGCAGGCGGGGGAAGTCCACGTCGAAGTACGCCCGCATCGCCTCGCCCGAGTAGCTGGTGGTCAGCGTCTGCCCGCTGACCGTACGCGCCGGCGCGGCCGACAGCAGGCCGTCCGAGCGCAGCCAGTCGCCCTCCTCGCGGACCGCGTACGCGAGGTTCTGCACCGCCCGGGGCAGGGCGAGCAACTGCAGCGTCCGGCTGTACTCGACGAGCGCGTACAGCTCGTCCAGGCCGACCCGGTCGCCGGCCTGGTAGCGGGCGGTGGCCGCGGTGATCCGGGCGTTGGTGCGGGTCTCCGCCAACCCCAGCCGCTCGCCGATCTCGGCCGCGGTCTCGGCCGCCGCGACCGCCGCGTCCCGCTCGTAGTTGAGCATGTGCAGCCGGCCCAGCTCCGCGTGCGCGTCCGCCTTCTGCGCGCTGTCCGGCAGCGGCTCGAAGAGCCCCACCGCCCGGTCCAGGCAGGCCACCGCCGCACCCCGGTCGGCGCGCAGCCAGGCCGCCTGGCCGAGCAGCGTCCAGGCCCGGGCGGCGCAGGCGTCGTCGTCGTGGGCGAGCAGGCGGTCGGCGAGCGTCTGCAACTGCTCCGGCCCGCCGCCGGAGAGGAAGGCGTTGCCGTCCCGGTAGAACGAGATCTCCGTGCTCAGCAGCTCCAGCTGGAGCCGGCCGACCGGGTCGCCGTCGTCGGCCAGGCCGAGCGCGCGCCCCGCGTGGCCGGCCGCCGCGTCCAGGCCGTGCAGCGCGTACGCCCGGCGGGCCGCCCGGTGCAGCGCCGCCCGGGCCGGGCCGGCGTACCGGTGGGTGTCCATGTCCAGCGTCCGGGCGATCTCGTGCGCCGCCCAGCGGTGGTGCGCGAGCACCTCGGCCAGGTCCGTGTCCCGGCTCTGCGACAACGCGTCCAGCCAGTCCGCGGTCCGCTCGTGCCGGGCCACCCGTTCGGTGCGCGGCAGCCGCTGGTAGCAGACGTCCCGGACGAGGACGTGCCGGAACTGGAACTCCGGCTGCCCGGCCATCGTCGACGCCGCCTGCTCGTGCACGAAGTCGCGCTGCTCCAGCCGGCGCAGCGCCCGCTCCACCGACTCCGCCGCCAGCCCGAGGGCGGCGGCCACCGCGCCCGGCCAGAACTGGACCCCCACCACCGAGGCGGCGAGCAGCACCGCCCGGTCCTTGGCGTCGAGCAGGTCGACCCGGTTGGCGATGACCGCGTGCACGCTCTCCGGCATCGGCAGGTCGAGATGCTTCTCCAGCGACCAGCCCCGCCCCGACTGGCGCAGCGAGCCCTGCTCGATCAGCATCCGGACGTACTCGTGGGCGTAGAGCGGGTTGCCGCCGGCCACCTCGACCAGCGGGCTGAGCATGTCGGCGGAGAAGGCCGCCTGGCCGAACATGTGCGCGTAGAGCGAGGCGATGCCGGTGTCCCGCAGCGGCGGCAGGGTGATGGTGACCGACCCGGTGATCGTCCCGGCCCAGCTCGGGTCCCGGTCGACCAGCTCCGGCCGGGCCGTGCAGAGCAGCAGCAGCGGCACGTCCCGGGCGGCCGCGCCGAGCAGCTCGACGAAGCGCAGCATCGCGTCGTCGGCCCAGTGCAGGTCCTCGAAGACCAGCACGGTGGGCCGGCGGGCGGCCAGCGCCAGCAGGAAGCGCCGCCACGCCGACTCGGCTTCCTCCGCCGGCAGCGCGGTGCCGGCCAGCCCGACCAGCGGGCGCAGGGCGTCGACGATCCGGTCCCGCTCCCCGGGCCCGACCAGCTCGGTCACCGCCGAGGCCAGCCGCTGCGCGGCGGTCGGCGCCGGGTCGGTGTCCAGGATGCCCGCCTCGGTCTTCACCACGTCGGCCAGCGCGGCGAACGTGACGTTCTCGCCGAACGGCGGGCACCGCCCGGTACGCCAGGTCAGCGGCTCGTCGGCCAGCCGCCCGGCGTGCCGGTACAGCTCGCGGACCAGCCGGCTCTTGCCGATGCCGGCCCGCCCGAAGACGGTCACCACCTGCGGGATCTGGTCCCGTAGCGACCGGTGCAGGGCGTTGACCAGCAGCCCGAGCTCGTGCTCCCGGTCGATCAGCGGGGTGGTGTCCGGTTCCCGGTCGGTCGGCTGCCGGCGGACGGGGGAGAGGGCCAGCCAGACCTCGGTCGGGGAGGAACGCCCGCGCAGGGTGACCGGCGGCTGCTCGGAGTACCGGATGGCGTCCTTGGTCAGCGCGTGGGTGGTGCCGCAGACCAGCACCCCGCCGGGCGGCGCCACCGACTGCATCCGGGACGCGGTGTTGACCACGTCACCGGCCACGATGGCCTGCCCGCCGTCCCGGGCGGCGGCCACGTCGACCAGCGCCTCACCGGTCGCCACGCCGACCCGGAAACGCAGCTCATGGGCGCCGGTCGGGGCGAACCGGGTCAGCACCCGCTGCAGCTCCAGACCGGCCCGCACGCAGCGCAGCGCGTCGGTCTCGGTGGCCACCGGGGCGCCGAAGAGTGCCATCACCGCGTCGCCGATGTACTTCTCGACCACGCCGCCGTACTGACCGACCACCCGCTTCGCGGCCGAGAAGAAGCCGGTCTGCATGCCCCGGACCTGCTCCGGGTCGGCTCGCTCGACGTACGGCGTGAAGTCGATCAGGTCGACGAAGAGCACGCTGACCCGGCGGCGGTCCTCCTGCGGCGCCGCGGCCGGTCGCTGCGCCCCGGTCCGGGGCGCCCCGCACGAGGTGCAGAACGCCACGTCGGTGGCGAGCGGGCGCAGGCAGTGCGGGCAGACGGCACCCAGCTCCGCGCCGCAGCCACCGCAGAAGCGGTCGCCGTCGGCGGCGGTACGTCCACATCGGTCACACTGCGCGGAGATGACACCCTCCACTGGCGGTTCTGCCGGCCGGCCCGCGGCCGGGCGCCGCGCCCCCCGCGGCGTCCACCGTGAGTATCGCCGCTGGCGGCGGTGTCAGGTACCCGGCTGTTGGCTTGTGGACAGTCTCCGGACGCCGTCAAGAGCTACATTCGGGTGCCGAACGCAGACCGCGATCAAGGGGGACACGCCATGGTGTACGTGAAGCTGGAGAGCGACTGGACCGACGCCGACGGGGTCAACCACTCCGCGGGTGAGTCGGTCGACGTGGACGCCGCCACGCTCGCGGCGCTGCAGGCCGACGGGATCGTCAGCGAGGGGTCCAGCGGCAAGGACACCACCGGCTGGGCCGGGCCGGGCAGCACCACCGCGTGGGCGGGGCCGGGCAGCGCGGGCGTCTGAGGCCGGAGCCGCGAGGGGCCGGGGCGGCGACGCCACCCCGGCCCCTCGCGTACGTCCCTGCGCCGTCGCCGCCCGCGCGGCTCAGCGCTCGTTCATCCCGGCGCGGCGGCGCAGCGCGGCCACGTCGGTCACCACGATCCGGCGTCCCTCGGTACGCAGCCAGCCGCGGCTGGCGAACGAGCCGATCGCCTGGTTGACGCTCTGCCGGGAACCGCCGGCCATCTCGGCGAGCTGGCTCTGGTTGAGCTCGATCGTGATCATCGGGGCCTGGCTCTCGCCGGCCAGCCGGACCAGCGTCTTGGCCACCCGGCCGGGCAGGTCGAGGAAGACGTGGTCGGCGTTCTGCTCGGTGAGCCGGCGGATCAGGCCGCCCAACGAGCGCATCACCGCGTCCAGGATGCGCGGGTTGGAGTGCACCAGCTCCATGAACGCGCCCCGGCCCAGCGCCAGCGCGGCGGTGTCCTCGATCGCCTCGGCGGACGTCGACCGGGTCGAGGCGTCCAGCAGCGAGACCTCACCCAGCACGTCCGGCGGGCGCATCACGGTCAGGATCGCCCGTTCGCCCGTCGGCGCCGTCCGGAACACCGCGACGGCCCCCCGGCGCAGCACGATCAGCGATTCGCCGGGATCGTTCTCCACGAACAGCAGCTGGCCTTTGCGGTAGGTGCGGGGCACCGCCGCGGCGATCACCCGCTGTCGCACCTCCGCTTCAAGCCCGGCGAACATGTCGACGCCCGTGAGCGCATCACCCGGCTCCGGCAGGCGAACCTCCACGGCCCAACCCCTCCCCGGTCAAGGACCACAACTCGCAGCCGGGTGAACCTGACAGCCCCCGGTACGAGGTTCTGAACCGGTTCGGCGGCCGGTAGGTACACATCAGATCATGACGGTCCGGTCGCTTGCTGTACACCCCTGGAAGCACTTCCGTGACCCTGCCGAGCTGCGGCGTAGGGGTGCCGCCCGGTTCACCGGTGCCCCGCCGACCGGCCTCCTGCCGCGGTGGGCGAGGATGGTCGGGATGGTCTACCGCTACTTCTACGACTGCGAGTTCATCGAGGACGGCCGGATCGTCGACCTCGTGTCGATCGGCGTCGTCGACGAGTACGGCCGCGAGTTCTACGCGGTCTCCACCGAGTTCGACGACTCCCGGGCCGTGCCCTGGGTGCGCCGCAACGTCCTCGACAAGCTCCCCTCGCCGGCCGACCGGTCCTGGCGGTCGCGGGAGCGCATCCGCGACGACCTGTACGACTTCCTGATGGAACCGGTCCGGGACCGGCCGGGCGAGCAGCTCGAACTCTGGGCCTGGTACGCCGCGTACGACCACCTGGTGCTGGCCCAGCTGTGGGGCGCGATGCCGGCGCTGCCCCGGGAGATCCCCCGCTTCACCAAGGAGCTGCGCCAGCTTTGGGACGACCGGGGTCGCCCGAAGCTGCCGGACGCCGAGGCGGACCGGCACGACGCCCTGGTCGACGCCCGGCACAACCTGGCGCGGTGGCGGGCGATGACCCGGCGGTGAGCTGTCCGGAACACGACTTCCCACAGGTTTGACCGGTTCTGTCCCGGGCACGGTTTGGCATCGAGCCGATGCGAGGGAGTGCGCCATGACTACGGAGCCGACCACCGCCGAGGGCGCCCGGGGGCGGGTCACCGAGCTGATCAGGGACGCCCGGATCTGCCTGTTGACCACGATCGCCGTGGACGGGCGGCTGGTCAGCCGGCCGATGGGCCTGCAGGCCGCGGAGTTCGACAGGGACCTCTGGTTCTTCGCCTACGCCGACTCCGCCAAGGTCCGCCAGATCCGGGTGAACCCACAGGTCAACGTCGGTTTCTCCGACCAGCGCCACCATGCCTGGGTCTCCGTGGCGGGCACCGCGCAGGAGGGCTGGGACCGGGCCCGCGCCGAGGGGTTGTGGAACCCGCTGCTCAAGACCTGGTTCCCGGACGGGCTGGACACCCCGGGAATCACGCTGATCAAGGTGCACGCCGGCTCGGCCGAGTACTGGGACTCGCCGGGCGGCACGGTGGTGAACCTGCTCGGCTTCGCCAAGGCGGCGGTGAACCACGAGGTCAGTACTGATTGGTAGCCGGTTCGGCGGGCGGGACCGGCCCGGGGCGCGGTGTCGGCGGACACCCATGCCGACTACAGTGCGCATTGACGGCCCGCCCCGGGCCGGCAACGGCGCCGATGGTCTGATCTGACGCATATCCTGGGGCTTATCCGGGCTTCACCTGATGCTCCAGGAGGATGAGCAGATCATGCGTATCGGCGTGCTCACCGGCGGCGGCGACTGTCCAGGTCTCAACGCGGTCATTCGGGCGGTGGTCCGTAAGGGCGTCGCCACCTACGGTCACGAGTTCGTGGGCTTCCAGGACGGCTGGAAGGGCCCGCTGGAGGGGCTGTCCAGGCCGCTCAGCATCGCGGACGTCCGTGGCATCCTGCCGCGCGGCGGCACCATCCTCGGTTCGTCCCGCACCAACCCCTTCAAGATCGAGAACGGGGTGGAGCGGATCAAGGAGAACCTGACCACGCAGGGCGTGGACGCGCTGATCGCGATCGGCGGCGAGGACACCCTCGGCGTCGCCACCAGGCTGTACGAGCTGGGCGTCCACGTCGTCGGCGTGCCGAAGACGATCGACAACGACCTCGGCGCCACCGACTACACCTTCGGCTTCGACACCGCGGTCAACATCGCCATGGAGGCGATCGACCGGCTGCACACCACGGCGGAGAGCCACCACCGCACCCTGGTCGTCGAGGTGATGGGCCGGCACGCCGGCTGGATCGCCCTGCACGCCGGCCTCGCCGGCGGCGCCAACGTGATCCTGCTGCCGGAGCGGCAGTTCGACGTCGAGCAGGTCGCCGGCTACGTCGAGAAGCGCTTCCAGCACCAGTACGCCCCGATCGTCGTGGTCGCCGAGGGCGCCCAGCCGCTGGACGGCCAGATGGTCCTGCACAACCAGGAGCTCGACTCGTTCGGCCACGTCCGCCTCGGCGGCATCGGCCAGTGGCTCGCCGAGCAGCTGGAGGCGAAGACCGGCAAGGAGGCCCGCACCGTCGTGCTCGGCCACATCCAGCGCGGTGGCACCCCGACGGCGTTCGACCGGGTGCTCGCCACCCGGCTCGGCCTCCAGGCCATCGACGCGGTGCACGAGGGCGACTGGGGCAAGATGGTCGCGATGCAGAGCACGGACATCGTCCGGGTGCCGCTGGCGGAGGCCACCCGGGAGCTGAAGACCGTGCCGCTGGAGCGGTACGCCGAGGCTGAGGTCTTCTTCGGCAGCTGATCGACGGCGCGCGGCGCGGCGGCCCGCAGGGGACCCGCCGCGCCGCGGCTTCGACCGAGAGGGGTACGGCGTCATGGCATCCGGGGGGCACACGGTCGCGGTGATCGGCGCGGGCAAGATCGGCGAGCTGATGCTCTCCGGGCTGCTCCGCTCGGGCTGGCCGGTGGATCGGCTGCTCGCCACCGCCCGGCGGCCCAGCCGCGCCGAGGAGCTGACCGCCCGGTACGGCGTCCGGGTGGTGGACAACCTCACCGCGGTGGACGAGGCGGCGGTGCTGGCCATCTCCGTCAAGCCGCAGGACGCCGCCGCGCTGCTCGACGAGATCGGCCCCAAGGTCCCGGCCGACAAGCTGGTGATCTCGCTCTGCGCCGGCCTGCCCACCACCTTCTTCAGCCGCCGGCTGCCCGACGGCACGCCGGTGGTGCGGGTGATGACCAACACCCCGGCCCTGGTCGACGAGGCGATGAGCGCCATCTCGGCCGGCGCCCACGCCACCGGCGAGCACCTGGCGCTCGCCGAGGAGATGTTCACGCCGCTCGGCGCGACCATGCGGGTGCCCGAGTCCCAGCAGGACGCGGTGACCGCACTCTCCGGCTCCGGCCCCGCCTACTTCTACCTGCTGGTCGAGGCCATGATCGACGCCGGGATTCTGCTCGGCCTGCCCCGGCAGGTGGCACACGAGCTGATCGTGCAGACCGCGATCGGCTCGGCGGTGATGCTGCGCGACTCCGGCGAGCACCCGGTCAAGCTCCGCGAGGCGGTCACCTCACCGGCCGGTACGACGATCTCCGCGATCCGCGAGCTTGAGAACCACGGCGTCCGGGCCGCCATGCTGGCCGCGCTGGAAGCCGCCCGGGACCGGGCCCGCGAGCTGGCCGCCCAGGCGGACTGAGGCCAGCCGGGTGTCACCGGGTCGCCGGGCGCGCCACCCGACGGTGGGGGCGAGCGGCGGCGGGCCGTGCCGCATACTGGCGCGGTGTTCACACTCGCGCAGGCGCGACACCTGGTGGCCACCCTGCGGCCGCGCGTCGACGAGCTGATCCGGCTCCGGGCCGACCTGGCCGAACTGCGGGTCGACCTGGCCGACCACGGGGCCAGCGTGCTCGGCGGGCTGGCCGAGGTCAAGGCCCTCGAAGCCCGGCTGCACGCCACCGTGGACGAGTTCCACACCCACGAGATCCAGGTCAAGGGGATCGCCCCGGTGCTGCTGGACTTCCCCGGCGAGCGGGACGGCCGCCAGGTGCTCTGGTGCTGGCTGGAGGGCGACACCGACGTGCGCTGGTACCACCGGCTGGAGTGCGGCTTCGCCGGCCGCCGCCCGGTCTGACCGGCCGCCGTCCGGCCCGAGCCGGGACCGGTCCGAGCGGCGTCAGCCGAGGGTGGTGAGGCGGGACAGGGCGACGTTGCCACCGCTCAGGACCAGCACGGTCCGATCGCCGGGGGCCACCTCGACCAGGCCCGCGCGCAGCGCCGCCAGGGTCACCGCGGCGGCCGGCTCGACCAGCAGCTTCGTCGCG
Organism: Micromonospora sp. RTP1Z1; assembly: GCF_033804685.1. Taxonomy (NCBI): domain Bacteria; kingdom Bacillati; phylum Actinomycetota; class Actinomycetes; order Micromonosporales; family Micromonosporaceae; genus Micromonospora; species Micromonospora sp. RTP1Z1. Next base: position 125,951 of record NZ_JAPFQV010000002.1, on the reverse strand, counting down.
TCCACCAGGTCCGACCAGGCGGGGAGGATCGACTCCTCCGGCACCTCCACCAGGTCGTCGACCAGCGCCCGGACGTGGGCCAGGGTGTGCCGCCCGGCGAACGGGGCGGCCAGGCCGTCGGCGACGGAGACCGGTCGTACCGGCGGGGTGGGCGTGCCGGTGCGCAGGGCGTACGACATCGCGTTCGCGCCGTCCGGCTCCACCCCGACGATCCGGGTGCTCGGGGACGCCTCCTTCACCGCCGCCGCGATGCCGCTGATCAGGCCCCCACCGCCCACCGGCACCAGCACCACCGCCGGGACCGGGCCGTCGGCCAGGATTTCCCGGCCGATGGTGGCCTGGCCGGCGATCACGTCGGGGTCGTCGAAGGGCGGCAGCAGGTGGTAGCCGCGGTCGGCCGCGAGGCTCCGCGCGGTGTCCAGCAGGTCGTGGGTGAGGACCACCTCGGCGCCGAGACGGCGGACGGCGTCCACCTTGGTGGGCACCGCGCCGGGCGGCATGCAGACCACGGTGGGGAGGGCGAAGGCCCGGCCGACGAAGGCCACCGCGATCGCGTGGTTGCCGGCGGAGAAGGCCACCAGACCAGCCGGCATGCCCTCGCGTTCGGCGCGGGCGAGCAGCGCGTTCGTCGCGCCCCGGGCCTTGAAGCTGCCGGTGTGCTGGAGGTTCTCCGCCTTCACCGAGATCCGGAGGCCCAGCTCCGCGCTGAGCGGGGGAGCCGCCAGCAGCGGGGTTCGGACCATTCGCCCGTCGAGGCGCTGCTCGGCCGCCGTGATGTCGTCCCCCGTGATCAGCCGCATCCCGGGAGCCTAGTCCGCCGGCTCGCCCGGCCGCCCTCCCGCGGTCAGCCGGCGGCGGAGCTGGGCAGCGCGTCGGTGACCGCCGCGAGCCTGAGCTGGAACGCGAAGCTGGCCGCCAGGGACGCCCACCGGTCAGGACGTCAGGCGCGGAGGACCTTCTCGACGGCGGCGCGCAGCTCGGGGGCGTCCGGGGTCACCGTCGGGGCGAACCGGGCCGCCACCGTGCCGTCCGGGGCGACCAGGAACTTCTCGAAGTTCCACCGGATGTCGCCGGAGTGCTCCTCGGCGTCCGGGGTGGACACCAGTTCGGCGTAGAGCGGGTGCCGGTCCGGCCCGTTGACGTCGACCTTCTCTGTGAGCGGGAAGGTCACGCCGTAGTTGACCTGGCAGAACTCGCCGATCTCGTCGGCCGTGCCGGGCTCCTGGCCGGCGAACTGGTTGCACGGCACCCCGAGCACCGTGAGTCCCCGGTCGGCGTACTCGTCGGCGAGGGCCTGCAGGCCGGCGTACTGGGGGGTCAGCCCGCACCGGGAGGCCACGTTGACCACCAGCAGGGTGCGGCCCCGGTACTGCGCGAGGTCGGCGGGGCCGCCGGTGAGGGCGTCGATCTGGACGTCGAAAACGGTCATGCCGCGAGGCTACGCGCTCTTCCTGGACGGGTGCGGCGACGGTCGGAGGAATCGACGTATGCACATCTTGACGAAGTGATGACGGCGTGAGTAGCGTCTCACCATCCAATCTGGAAAGTTTCCTAACTGTTTGAGGAGACGCCACATGAAGAGATCGCTCCGCCGGTCCCTCTGGGCCGGTGCCGTGGTCGCGCTGGCGGTCGCGGCGGTGCCGATGGCCACCGCCGCCGCCGCAGGCAGCGTGACCGCCACGTTCGCCAAGGTGCAGGACTGGGGGACCGGTCACGAGACGAAGGTGACCGTCACCAACGGCACCAGCGCCAGCGTCGACACCTGGCGCATCGAGTTCGACCTGCCCTCGGGCACCACCATCAGCACCTTCTGGGACGCCGACGTCACCAGCAGCGGCAACCACTACGTCGCGGTGAAGAAGAGCTGGGCCGGCCCGCTCGCCCCGGGCACCAGCTTCAGCTGGGGCTACAACGGCGTCGGCCCGTACGCCGGGCCGCTGAACTGCACCGTCAACGGGGCGTCCTGCTCCGGTGGCGGCACCCCGCCGCCCACCACGACGCCGCCCACCACGACCCCGCCGACCACCACACCCCCGACCACCACGCCCCCCACCACGACGCCCCCGACCACCACGCCGCCGACCACGAGCCCGCCCAGCGGGGACAAGAAGGTGGTCGGCTACTTCGCCGAGTGGGGCGTCTACGCCCGCAACTACCACGTCAAGAACATCCACACGAGCGGGTCCGCGGCCAAGCTCACCCACATCCTGTACGCCTTCGGCAACACCACCGGCGGGCGGTGCAGCATCGGCGACAGCTACGCCGACTACGACAAGGCGTACACCGCGGCGGACAGTGTGGACGGCGTCGCCGACACCTGGGACCAGCCGCTGCGCGGCAGCTTCAACCAGCTCCGCAAGTTGAAGAAGATGTACCCGAACCTGAAGGTGCTCTGGTCCTTCGGCGGCTGGACCTGGTCGGCCGGCTTCACCCAGGCCGCGCAGAACCCGGCCGCCTTCGCCGACTCCTGCTACGCGCTGGTGAAGGACCCGCGCTGGGCGGACGTCTTCGACGGCATCGACGTCGACTGGGAGTACCCCAACGCCTGCGGCCTGCAGTGCGACGCCAGCGGCCCGAACGCCTTCAAGAACGTGATCAGCGCCCTGCGTGCCAAGTTCGGCTCGTCGGCGCTGGTCACCGCGGCGATCACCGCCGACGGCAGCACCGGCGGCAAGATCGACGCCACCGACTACGCCGGCGCCGCGCCGAACCTGAACTGGCTCATGCCGATGACGTACGACTACTTCGGCGCCTTCAACCCGCAGGGCCCCACCGCCCCGCACTCGCCGCTCACCTCGTACGCCGGCATTCCGCAGCAGGGCTTCAACTCGGACGCCGCGATCCAGAAGCTCAAGAGCAAGGGCGTACCGGCGAACAAGTTGCTGCTCGGCATCGGCTTCTACGGCCGGGGCTGGACCGGGGTGACCCAGGCCGCCCCGGGCGGCACGGCGACCGGCCCCGCCCCGGGCACCTACGAGCAGGGCATCGAGGACTACAAGGTTCTCAAGAACACCTGCCCGGCCACCGGCACCGTCGCCGGCACGGCCTACGCGAAGTGCGGCAGCAACTGGTGGAGCTACGACACCCCGTCCACCATCGGCGGCAAAATGACGTACGCGAAGAACCAGGGCCTCGGTGGCGCCTTCTTCTGGGAGCTCTCCGGTGACACCGGCAACGGCGAGCTGATCGGCGCCATCAAGGGCGGTCTCGGCTGAGCCGAGCGCCGACGCATCACCCGCACGGCGGGGAGGGAACGCGCCGGTCCCTCCCCGCCCGCGTGCTCAGCCCCGGCCGCCCCGCTCGCGGTGTTCCCGGGGCGAGAGCCCGTACGCGGCCCGGAACGCCCGGCTGAAGTGGGCCGGCTCCCGGAAGCCGCAGCGGGCGGCGACCTGCCGGACCGTCAGCTGCCCGAGCCGAGGGTCGGTCAGGTCGCGGCGGCAGCGTGCCAATCGGCCGGTACGGATCAGCGCGGCGACCGTCGTGTCGGTGCCCTCGAAGAGCCGGTGCAGCGACCGGAGCGACAGGTGGTGAGCCTCGGCCACGGCGGCCGGGGTCAGGTCCGGATCGGTCAGGTGCCGCCGCACGAACGCCTCGACCCCGGCCCGCAGGCCGGTGACCCGGGTCTCGACCGGCAGGTCCCGTTCGACGTCCAACCGGCGGGCCAGGGTGCCGGCGATCAGGTCCAGGGCGACCCGGTCCAGCTCCGGCGCGTCGGCCGCGGCGTACTGCTCGGGGTGCGCGACGATCTGCCGCAGGAAGCCGGCGAGCAGCGCCCCCATCCCGGTGTCGGCCGGGATCTCGGTCGCGAGCAGCGCCGCCAGCCGGTGCGCCGGCAGGGGCAGCGCGGCGTGCGGCACCAGCGCGGTGACGGTGTGCAGCGGGCCCGGGAGCGGGCCCGTCGACCGGTGTGTGGAGGCGTGCGGGCGCACCGTGTCGATGAAGGCGAAGCCGGACGGTCCGAGCGGACCGGCCCGCCGCCCCTGCGACATCACGCCGTGGCCGGAGAGCGGCAGGGCGAGCTGGTACAGCTCGGGGTCGGTGCTGCGGATCATGCGGTGCGTACGGGTCAGCTCCAGCGACGGGTACCGCCAGGCGCCGAGCCGGACCACGCCGAGGTCCACCGCGCGGGCCGAGGCGGTGAAGTCCGCCTCGTGCCCGCTGCTGATCCGGGCCGGCACCGACTCGCGGGCGACCAGTTCCCGCCAGAAGTCGAACCGCTCGGCCGCGGGCAACCCCGCGGTGTCGACCGACGCCACAGCAAGGATGACTGGTCACCTCCCGGACGGCGCGGCCGGACGGGCCTCGTGCACAGCAGACTAGTCAGTGTGCCGGCGCGGAACTGCCCCGGCCCGCGCCGAAGGTGACGTCCGAGCAGGTGTAGAAGGCCTCCGTGCTGTCCGAGCGCTGCCAGATCAAGTAGATCAGGTGCCGCCCGGCGCGCTGCGGCAACCGTGCGGTCATCCGGTACCTCCCGTCGGTCAGCGCCGGGTCGGTGGCGGTGTGGAACAGCTCCAGGTCCGCCCAGCGCAGCGGCTGCGTCGGGCGGTAGCCGTCGCGGGTGACGTACAGCTCGAAGGTGCCGCGCGGGGCGGTGGCCCGGTAGGCGAAGGTCCAGGTCCCGCCCGGGGGGAGCGCGCAGGCGTACGTCCGGCTGACCGGGGACTGCATGCTGCCCTGCGCGTCGGCCTGGCTGACCAGCGCCACGCAGGCGAGGATGGGGATGCCGCCGATCGCCGCGACGGGGGCCCGGTGTCGTCGGATCATGAGTTCTCCTTTTTCTTAAGGAAAGTTAACTAAAAGTTTCGGGCATGGCGGGCGCGATATGCAAGTGCGTCGATGTGACAGACTCGCCGCTCGACATGTCCCGATGTCCGCGCCGATGGAGGGGGACCGATGGGCCCGACGCACCTGAGGGTGGCGAGCACCGTCGCCCTGCTCGCGCTCCTGCCGCTCACCCTGGCCGGCTGCGGCATCGGCGGGGACGACAAGGCCCAGGCCCCGGCGACCCAGGCGCAGCGCGCGCCGGCCGAGGAGGCCGCCGCCAAGTCCCGGGAACGGGTGCAGGCATACCTCGACGCGATGGCGGCCAAGGACGTCGACGCCGGCCGCACTCAGCTCTGCGCCCCCCTGCAGAAGCCCTTCGACGCCGCCGCCACCGGCCCCAACGGCGACTTCGCGGACCACTTCACCGTCCCGCAGGCCACCATCACCGACGTCCGGTCCGGCCCGCACGGGCAGGAGGTCAGCACCGCGGTCGCCGTCGCCGTCGGCAGCCGCAAGGCCACCCGGCCGGTGCTGTTCACCGTCACCCGCAGCGGTGCCGACTGGTGCATCTCCGCCGAGGCGCCGGGCGGCAACACCCCGGAGCCGGGCGTCACCCCCTGACCGGGTCACCCGGCGCTGACCTGCGCCCGCCCCGGCTGTGTCGCTCATCTCCCAACTGCCGGAACCGTCCCCTCGGCGGCGGGCCGCCCCGACGGTCGCCGTAGGCTTTCTGTCATGCGCCATGAGTGGCATCAGCTGAGTCACCCCGCGGTGGGCAGCCCGGGCCTGCAGACCAGTCGTCCGACCGTCGACTCCGCCGAGGACGCGGCCCTCGGCCTGGACCGCTGGCGGGACCTTCCCCGGGCGCAGACCCCGCCGTGGTCGGACCAGGACACGGTGGCCCAGGTCTGCAAGGTGCTCGACACCGTGCCCTCGGTGGTCGCGCCCTACGAGGTCGACCAGCTCCGGCAGCGGCTCGCCCTGGTCTGCGAGGGCAAGGCGTTCCTGCTCCAGGGCGGCGACTGCGCCGAGACCTTCGCCGACAACACCGAGAGCCACCTGCTGACCAACGCCCGCACCCTGCTCCAGATGGCGATTGTGCTGACGTACGGCGCGTCGCTGCCGGTGGTCAAGGTGGCCCGGGTCGCCGGCCAGTACACCAAGCCCCGGTCGCTGCCGACCGACGCGCGCGGCCTGCTGGCCTACCGCGGCGACATGATCAACTCGCTGGAGGCCACGCCGGAGGCACGGGTCGCCGACCCGCAGCGCATGATCCGGGCGTACGCCAACTCGGCCGCCGCGATGAACATGCTCCGGGCGTACCTGGCCGGCGGGCTCGCCGACCTGCACGCGGTGCACGACTGGAACAAGGGCTTCGTCAAGAACTCCCCGGCTGGCGAGCGCTACGAGGCGATCGCCCGGGAGATCGACCGGGCGCTGGCCTTCATCCGGGCCTGTGGGATGAACGACGACGAGGCGCTGCGGACCGTCACCCTCTACTGCTCCCACGAGGCCCTCGCCCTGGAGTACGACCGGGCCCTCACCCGGGTCTCCGACGAGCGGGCGTACGGCCTCTCCGGGCACTTCCTCTGGATCGGCGAGCGGACCCGGCAGATCGACGGGGCGCACATCGACTTCATCTCCCGGATCGCCAACCCGATCGGCGTGAAGCTCGGCCCGACCACCACCCCGGACGAGGCGATCGAGCTCTGCGAGAAGCTCAACCCGGACAACATCCCCGGCCGGCTCACCCTGATCAGCCGGATGGGCAACCACCGGGTCCGGGACGCCCTGCCGCCGATCGTCGCCAAGGTCACCGCGGCCGGCGCCAAGGTGGTCTGGCAGTGCGACCCGATGCACGGCAACACCCACGAGTCCTCGAACGGCTACAAGACCCGGCACTTCGACCGGATCGTCGACGAGGTGCTCGGCTACTTCGAGGTGCACCGCGGCCTGGACACCCACCCCGGCGGCCTGCACGTGGAGCTGACCGGCGAGGACGTCACCGAGTGCCTCGGCGGCGCCCAGGGCATCGAGGACCTCGACCTGCCCGACCGGTACGAAACCGCCTGCGACCCGCGACTGAACACCCAGCAGTCGCTGGAGCTGGCCTTCCTGGTAGCGGAGATGCTGCGTGGCTGACAACCTGATCGACCTGCGGTCCGACACGGTGACCCGGCCCACCGCCGGGATGCGCGAGGCGATGGCCGGCGCCGAGGTCGGCGACGACGTGTACGGCGAGGACCCCACCGTCGCCGCGCTGGAGGCCGAGGTCGCCGCGCTCTTCGGGCACGAGGCGGCGCTGTTCGCCCCGACCGGCTCGATGGCCAACCAGATCGCCCTCCAGCTCGTCGTGCCCCCCGGCGACGAGCTGCTCTGCGACGCCGACGCGCACGTCGTCACGTACGAGATCGGGGCGGCGGCCGCGTACGGCGGGATCTCGTCGCGGACCTGGCCGGCGGTCGGCGCGGAGATCGACGCGGACGTGGTAGCCGGCATGGTCCGGCCTGACGGCTACTTCGCCGTCCCCACCCGGGCCATCGCGGTCGAGCAGACCCACAACCGGGGCGGCGGCGGGGTGATCCCCCTGGCGACCCTGCGCGAGCTGCGCCGGGTCGCCGACGACACCGGTCTGGCCCTGCACTGCGACGGCGCCCGGATCTGGCACGCGCACGTCGCCGACGGCGTGCCGCTGGCCGAGTACGGCGCGCTCTTCGACACCCTGTCGGTCTGCCTCTCCAAGGGCCTCGGCGCTCCGGTCGGCTCGCTGGTCGTCGGCAGCGCCGAGAAGATCGCCCGGGCCCGGTTCGTCCGCAAGCGGATGGGCGGCGGGATGCGGCAGGTCGGCTTCCTCGCCGCCGCCGGCCGGTACGCCCTGGCCCACCACGTCGACCGGCTCGCCGACGACCACGCGAAGGCGGCCCGGCTGGCCGAGGCGGTCGCCCCGTTCGGCGTGCTCGCCACGGCGGTCCGCACCAACATCGTTCCGCTGGACCTCACCAAGCACCCGCTCGACGCGAAGGCCCTCGCGGCCGCCGCCCGCGCCGAGGGCGTGCTGATGTCGGTGCTCGGCCCGCGCACCGCCCGCCTGGTCACCCACCTGGACGTCGACGACGCGGCGGTCGACCGCGCGGCGACCGTACTCACCCGCGTCCTGCGCGGCTGACCCCGCCCGTCGCACGCCGGCCCTCGGCCGGTTTGGTCAGGGGTGGAGGCGTTTGAGGGTGGCGATGTCGGCGGCGTGGCCGACGTGCTTCTCCGTCGGGGTCTCCACCACGATCGGGACGCCCGCGGTGGCCGGATGGCGCATCAGCTCGGCGAACGCCGGCTCCCCGATGGTGCCCTTGCCGATGTTCTCGTGCCGGTCCCGGGTCGAGCCGCGCAGGTCCTTCGAGTCGTTGGCGTGCACCAGCGTCAACCGGCCCGGCCCGACCGTCGCCACCAGGGCGTCCAGCGTCGCGGTCATGCCACCCTCGGCGGCCAGGTCGTGCCCGGCCGCCCAGGCGTGGCAGGTGTCGAAGCAGACCCCCAGCCCGGGGTGCCGGTCCACCGCGTCCAGGTAGGGGCCGAGCTGCTCCACCCGGGAGGCCAGCGACCGGCCCCCGCCCGCGCTCGGCTCGACCAGCAGCATCGGCCCACCGACCGCCGCCGCCTCGTCCAGCAGCGGCAGCAGCACCTCCCGGACCTGCCGCATCGCCGCCTCCGCGTGCCCCGCGTCGACCGCGCTGCCCGCGTGGAAGACCACGCCCCGGCCGCCGATCGCCGCCCCCCGGCGCAGGGCGTGCGCCAGGGTCTGCGCCGACTTCTCCACCGTCGCCGGGGTGGGGGAGCCGAGATTCACCAGCAGCGACGCGTGGATATACACCGGGACGCCGCGCTCGGCGCAACCGTCGCGGAACAGCGCGTCCTGGGCCGGGTCACCCGCGGGCAGCGCCCAGCCGCGCGAGTTGGAGACGTAGACCTGCACCACCTCGGAGCCGGTCGCCTCGACGTACGGCAGGGCCGCCTTCGCCAGCCCGCCCGACGTAGGGGTGTGCGAGCCGATCGGCCGGTGCGCGTTCACAGGCATCCGATGGTGACCGGGGTGCCGGGCGGCACCGGGGAGTTCTCGGCCGGATTCTGGAACCGGACGACGGCGTTCGGATCGCCCTGCACCGTCACCGGGAAGCCCTGGCTCTGCAGCTGCTGCTGGGCCTGCGGGCAGGGCAGGTCGATGACTCGGGGGACGACCACCTGCGCCGGGCCCTTGCTGATGTCCAGCTTGACCTGGGCGCCCTTCTCCACACCCGTGCCGTCGGCCGGGCTCTGGCCGAGGACCTCGTCCTTCGGCTTGTCCGAGTCCTTGTACGTCTCCACCGGCGTCAACCCGAGCTGCGCCAGCGCCGCCCGGGCCTCGTTGATGTTCTTGCCGACCAGGTTCGGCACCGAGATCGGGGCCTTGCCCTTGCTCAGCACGACGGTCACCTTGCTGCCCGGCTTGACCACCGTGCCCCCCTTCGGTTCGGTGGCCACCACCACCCCGGAGGGCAGATTGTCGTCGTACCGGGCGGTGCCCTTGGCCACCACCAGCTTGGCGTCGGTCAGTTCCGCCTGGGCCAGCTCGAAGTCCTTGCCCACCACGTCGGGCACCGGCAGCCGCTCCGCCCCGAGCGACAGGGTGAGCGTGATCGTGCCGCCCTTGACGATCCGGGTGGCGGAGACCGGGTCCTGGCCGAGCACGCTGTCCTTGGGCGCCTTCTCGTCGTACCGCGGCTCGGCGTAGGCGAGGGTGAAGCCGGCGCGGGCGGCCCGCCCCTCCGCGTCGGCCTTGCTCAGGCTCACCAACTGCGGGGCGACCGTGTACCGCCCCACCCCGAACCACCAGCCGCCGAAGGCGGCCACCAGGCCCAGCACCACGGCCGCTGCGGCGACCGCCAGCCGGCCGCGGGGGGAACCCATGACGCGGGTACGCAGCCCGGCCAGCCGGCCGCCCAGGTCGGCGCCCTCCGGCGCGGCCCGACGGCGGTGCGGGCGCGGCCCGCCAGCCTCGGGCAGCCGGGCCCAGGCGGGGCGCTCGGCGGGCCGGAGGGCGGCCACCGCCATGGTCGGCTGGGACATCGGCCCGGTGTCGTCGCCGAGCCGCCGCAGCATGGCGGTGTGCGAGTTCGCGTTGCCCAGGTCGTCCCGGGCGACCTGCACCTCGGCCAGCAGCGCGCCGGCATCGGCGGGGCGGGCCCCCGGATCCCGCCGGGTGGCTCGGGCGATCAGGTCGTCGAGCACCCTGGGCAGGCCGGGCACCAGCGTCGAGGCGGCCGGCACGTCCCGGTCCACGTGCTGCCAGGCCACGTCCACCGGCCGGTCGCCGTCGTACGGGACCCGGCCGGTGAGCATCTCGAACAGCACGATCCCGGCCGAGTAGACGTCGGTGCGGGTGTCCGCGCGCCCCTCGGTGACCAGTTCCGGGGCGACGTACGCCACGGTGGCCATCAGCTGGTTGCCGTTCTCCTCCTCGGCACTCGCCTCGACCGCCCGGGCCAGCCCGAAGTCGGCCACCTTGACGACGCTGTCCACCAGGTTGGCCGGGCCGCCGGTGGGCGCCTCGGCGATCAGGACGTTCTCCGGCTTGACGTCCCGGTGCACCAGGCCGGCCCGGTGGGCGGCGGCGATCGCGGCGAGCATCTGCTCGGCGATGGCCAGCGCCTCGTCCGGGTTGAGCCGACGCCGCTCGGCGAGGACGTCGCGCAGGGTGCGACCGCGGACGTACTCCATCACCAGGTAGGGGAGGCCGCGGTGGGTGCCCTGGTCGTAGACGGCGACGACGTTCGGGTGGGTCAGCCGGGCGATGGTCTTCGCCTCGTCGGTGAACCGTGCCACGAAGCCCGCCATCCGGGACCGGGCCTCCGGGGCCTGGGTCGGATGAATGATCTTGACCGCCACGGTGCGCTCGAGGCGCTCGTCGGTGGCGGTGTACACGGTCGCCATGCCGCCGCGGGCCACGCGACCGCGAATGCGGTAGCGCCCGTCGATCAGCGAGCCCAGCAACGTGTCGGCGACCTGTGTGTCCATCGGCAGGCAGTCTATGTGTCGGGAGGGTGAAGGTTGAACAGGATGCTACAGCCGGGATCCGATCCGCCCCGTCCCGCCGCGCTCGCCCCGCCCACGGGGTCCCGGTCGTCGCATCGGTGGGGGTGCCGTTGCCGGGCCCGGACGGGGCACGTGGCAGGGTGGTCGGGTGACCGATTCCATACCCGCCGACCAGGCCGCCACCGGCGCGGACCTGCCCGGACCCACCGACCTGGCCGCCTGGCTGACCCTGCCGGACGTCGCCGAACGGCTCGACCTGTCGATCAGCAAGGTCCACCAGATGATCCGGGACCGCGAACTCATCGCGGTACGCCGCGACGGCGTCCGCCGGATCCCCGCCGACCTGGTGGCCAACCAGACCGTGCTCAAGCACCTACCCGGCGTGCTCAACCTGCTCACCGACGCCGGCTACGACGACGAGGCGGCGCTGCGCTGGCTCTACGAGCCCGACGACACCCTCCCCGGCACCCCGGCCGTCGCCCTGGGCGGAGACCTGGCCCGCGAGGTCAAGCGCCGCGCTCAGGCCCTCGGCTTCTGACCAACTCCGGCCTACCCACCCGCCTCGCCCCGCCCCGGCCTGACCCCGCCCGGGTCGGGTGGGTCGGGGTCGGGGTCGGGGGACTGGGGGCGGAGGGTCAGTCGGTGCGGCGGGTGGCGGCGATGGCGAGGTCGACGAGGGCCTGGCGGGCCTCGGTGTCCAGGTCGACCGTGGTGAGGGCGGCCAGGGCGCTCTCGGTCAGCGCGCCGATCCGTTGTTCGGTGCGGGCGAGCGCGCCGCTGTCGGTGATCAGCTCGCGCAGCCGGGCCACCCCGGCGCCGTCGAGCCCGGGGTCGCCGAGGTTGCCGAGCAGCAGCTCCCGGCCGGCGTCGTCGAGCGCTTCCAGGGTCGCCGCGACCAGGTAGGTCCGCTTCCCCTCGCGCAGGTCGTCGCCGGCCGGCTTGCCGGTCTGCGCCGGGTCCCCGAAGACCCCCAGCACGTCGTCACGGAGCTGGAACGCCTCGCCCAGCGGCAACCCGTACGCCGAGTACGCCGACCGCACCTCCGCCGGCGCGTCGGCCAGCGCGGCCCCGAGCAGCAACGGCCGCTCGACCGTGTACTTCGCCGACTTGTAGCGGGCGACCTTGCCGGCCCGCTCCAGCGAGCTGTCCCCGGTCGCCTGGGTCAGCACGTCGAGGTACTGCCCGACGGTGACCTCGGTGCGCATCTCGTCGAAGACCGGCCGGGCCCGGGCGACCGTGTGCGGGTCGAGGCCGGCGGAGTGCAGCAGCTCGTCCGACCAGACCAGGCAGAGGTCGCCGAGGAGGATCGCGGCGGCGTCGCCGAACCCGTCCGGGTCGCCGCCCCAGCCCGCGGAGCGGTGCCGGGCGGCGAACCGCCGGTGCACCGCCGGCTCGCCGCGCCGGGTGTCCGAACGGTCCATCAGATCATCGTGGATCAGGGCGCTGGCCTGCACGAACTCCAGCGCGGCGAGGGTAGTCACCACCTGGTCGGAGTCGACGCCGCCGGCGCCCCGGTAACCCCAGTAGGCGAAGGCCGGCCGCAGCCGCTTCCCACCGCCCAGCACGAACGCCTCGATCGCCTCGGCGAGCGGTACGAGGGCGTCGTCGACACCGGTCAGCCAGCTGCGCTGGCCGGCGAGGAACTCGGTCAGGGCCTTGTCGATCCGCTGACGCAGGCCGGCGCGGTCGACGGGGGAAACGGGAGCAGCGTGGGTCACGCCACGACGCTAGCCGGTCCCCGGTGGTCGCGTCGTGTCGCCGGGTCGGCGCGCCGCGCGGGGCGTCGACCGGGGTCGCCGGACCCGGGCCGCTCCGGGTGCGGCCGTCGCCCCGAGCGGCAGGTACGGGCGGGCCGCCGCGAGGAGCGCGGCGTAGCGCCGTGCCCCATTTGCGTGTCCTACTTGCTGTCGTCGGCCAGGTCAGGCCGATGCTGCTTGATCCACGCCTCAACATCGGACTTCCGCCAAATCTGCCCCATCTTCAACACCTGATAGGGGGCAGGGAAGTCACGTCGAGAAGCGACCACGGACGCCCGAGCGCGAGACACACCACCGAGCAGGTCTCGTATCTCAGCGATCCCCACGAACTCGACCATGGGTTGACGGTAGGTACTGCCGATAGTCAGACGATCGGGAACAGCGAGCGGGGTTGACGATCGGTAACAGCGGTAGCACGATGGTGTATGCCCACACGGAGAGCAGCGAAACCCGTACCGTTAGCTCCGATCCACCGCCCCGTCTGGCGACGGTGGCGGCGCTGGTTCCGTCGAGATTGCTCCTGCGGACTCCGCTGGAAGACATGCCCAGACAAGTTCCATCCCGTGATCTAGGAGCCTCAGACGATCGAGCCGCCGCATTGGAACCAGCCAACCCAGATCCTCTGGACGGGGAACCTGCTCACGCGGGGGCAGGCGTACAGAGCGGACGGCGGGTGGCATGCCTAGAGATCATCTGCCGCTACGTCCGCTGTGGTTGTGTCGAGCCTGCGCCGACCCGTGGCCGTGCGCTAACGCTCGACTGTCTCTGAAAGCTGCGTACGCCCAGGACCGCACCGCGCTATGCGTCTACCTCGGGTCGATGCTGTACGACGCCTGCGAAGACCTGACGAAGCTCAACCCGAACGATGTAGACGTACGCGCCCTCTACACACGGTTCATCGGCTGGCCCGACAGGTTCCGTAGGCGCGACTGACGAACAGCCCAGGCAGCAGGACCCCAGCGGGTGGCCGCTGGGGTTCCTTATGCTGCAGGATCGGGTGGTGGTCGCTCCCGCGCCAGATGACGCGCCGACGACGATCGGGCAGCCCCGGGCGCGAGCACCCGGCCCTGTGGCCATCGAACGAGAGGTGCGGCCATGGCCGAGATGACCTGGCACGCTGGCGGCCTATCGATCGTCCTGCAAACCAAGCCAAGTCACGACAGCTACCAGGAAGTCGTCTTCGCCGCCACCTGCGGCGGATTCACCGGCACCCGCCCGTCCTGGCTGGACGCCGGTGACATCGACCGATTCGCCGGCCAGGTCCACCGCATGTGGCAGGAGTTGGCCGGCGAAGCCGAACTGTACGGCGAGCACGGCGTCGAGTTCTCACTACGGCTCACCATGACCACCGGCGGCCACGTCGACGTTCAGGTCGACATCAACGAAGCATGGGCCAACCTGCACATCGAAGCGCAGACCGACCAGACCTTCCTGCCCGCACTCCATCACGGGCTGCTCTCGATACGCTGACCCAGCCCATCGTCACCCATCTACATAACGAACCCGGACTGCCGTACGGCCGTCACGCGGGCCCTTGCGCTGGAAATGCTGGCGGAACCCGAGGCCACCCGTGAGCGGGTTGCCGCCGCTCTCGGGATCACTCCCCGGAGGCTGCGCCAAGTCCTGAACGTCGCCGGGTAGCTGTACGTTCCGCGCCATGGTTGCTCTCAAGCTGTGGCACATAGCCGTGTGCGTCGTGCTGTCAGCCGTGCTCATCGGCGGTTTGGTCTGGCTCCTAGTTAAGAGGGCCAACCGCCGGTAGCGCGGGAGGGTTGCACAGCACAGGAGGTTTACGCAGTGAGAGTCGTACAGGACTCCGCCAACGTCTTTGTCACGTACGTTGATCCCCCGGTTACCCCCGTCCGCCTGGCGGAGCTGGCCGCCCAGCTCTCCCCGGAGGCTGTCTGCACTGAAGTTGTGCTCCACCCGGACGGAGTCCTGTTCGTCACGTTCGAGACTCACCGGGTGACTGCGATCGACTGACCCGAGAGGGAGGGGCGGTAGTACCGCCCCTCCCTCTAAGGTGTGGCGGGAACGGGATCATCGGTCCTCCGGAGGGCGTCGGCGCGGGTGGCGACGCGGACGCCCGGCAGTGCCGGACCGGCGCGCCGCCGATCGTGCTGACCGCCGCGCGGGCCACCGGCCGACCCCACCGCGCTGCCCCGTTTCTACCCACGGGGTACGACGCTCCCGGCGGCCGCCGTCCGCCCGCTGGGAAGTTCATGGGTGCCTCGAGCGCCGACGGCTAGAGTCGATGCGTGGCGCTCGGTCTTCCCTCGGTCCTCCCGAATCCCCAGCCGGCGATCGGGGAGCTGATCCGTGTTGGCCAGCCGACCTTCTCCTTCGAGTTCTTCCCGCCCAAGACGGAGCAGGGGGAGCGGCTGCTCTGGCAGGCGATCCGCGAGCTGGAGTCGCTGCGTCCCTCGTTCGTCTCGATCACCTACGGCGCCGGCGGGTCGACCCGGGACACCACGGTCGCGGTGACCGAGCGGATCGCCACCGAGACCACCCTGCTGCCGATGGCGCACCTGACTGCGGTCAACCACTCCGTCGCCGAGTTGCGGCACGTCATCGGCCGGCTGGCGGGTGTCGGGGTGCGCAACGTGCTCGCCGTGCGGGGCGACCCGCCCGGCAACCCGGGCGGCGAGTGGGTGCCGCACCCGCAGGGCGTGCACTACGCCGAGGACCTGGTCCGGGTGGTCCGCGACGCCGGGGACTTCAGCGTCGGGGTGGCCGCCTTCCCGTACAAGCACCCGCGCTCGCCCGACGTGGCCAGCGACACCGCGCACTTCGTCCGCAAGTGTCAGGCGGGGGCGGAGTTCGCCATCACCCAGATGTTCTTCGACGCCGACGACTACCTGCGGCTGCGGGACCGGGTCGCGGCGGCCGGGTGCGACGCCCCGATCCTGGCCGGGGTGATGCCGGTGACCCAGATCGGCACCATCGAGCGGTCGACGCAGCTCTCCGGGGCGCCGTTCCCGCCCGCGCTGGCGGAGCGGTTCGAGCGGGTCGCCGACGACCCGGAGGCGGTCCGCCGGCTCGGCATCGAGCAGGCCAGCGAGATGTGCGCGAAGCTGCTCGATGAGGGCGTGCCGGGGATCCACTTCATCACCCTCAACCGGTCCACCGCCACCCGCGAGGTCTGGCAGCACCTCCGGGCCGGCGCGCGGGGGTGACCGCCCGTCCCGCCGACACCGGCAGCGCCCTTCTAGGGTTGATCCCGTGGTGGGCACACAGCTGAACTGGGACCAGTACGCGACCGCGTGGGCGCGGCTGCACGGCGGGTTCGACCCGCGGGCGGCGGCGCCGGTGGTCCGCGCCTGGCTCCGGTTCGCCTACCACGTCGGGTATGTGCTGGGCCGGCTCCGGGTCGGCCCGACCCCGGTCACCGTGGTCGGGGTGCTGCTCTGCGTCTGCGTGCCGCTGTTCGTCGGGCGGCCGGTGGATGGGCCGATGCTCGGGGCCCTGTTCGTGCTGCTCGCCGCGGTCGCGGACAGCGTCGACGGCGCGGTGGCGGTGGCGACGAACCGGACCACCCGGCTCGGCTACGTCTACGACTCGGTCGCCGACCGGCTGGGCGAGGCCGCCTGGCTGACCGCGTTCTGGCTGATCGGCGCGCCGGGCGCGCTGGTCGCCGCCGCCGGTGGCCTCTCCTGGCTGCACGAGTACGTCCGGGCCCGGGCGGTCTCCGCCGGCATGCGGGAGATCGGTGCGGTGACCGTGGGGGAGCGCCCCACCCGGGTCTGCGTGGCCCTGGTCGGGCTGCTGGTCTCCGGCCTGACCGGGCTGATCGACGTGGATCTCACCGCCGGCACCATCACGATGGCCACCACGGTCTGGGTGCTGCTGGCCGGCTTCGGCCTTGGGCAGCTTCTCTCCGCCGTCCGCCGCGCCCTGATCGACGCCGACTGACCTGCCCCGGGCGAGCTGCGGCCGGCGCAGGGACGCGGCTACCAGGCCGGGCCGATCTCCTCGGCGACGATCTGGGCGGACATGGTGACCATGGGCAGGCCGCCGCCGGGGTGGCTGGAGCCGCCGACCAGCCAGAGCCCGTGCGCCGGGCCCCGGTTGGCCGGGCGGAGCAGCCCGCCCGCGGTGCCGTAGATCGTCCCGCCCGGCGCGCCGGTCGCGGCGTCCAGGTCGGCCGGGGTACGGATCTCCCGGAACACCAGCCGGTCCCGCACGTCCACGCCCCGCTCGGCGAGCACGTCGAGGACCCGGTCGGCGTACGCCTCGGCGAGCCCCGGCCGGCGCCAGTCGACCGCGCCCGGGGCGGTGCCGTGCTGGGCGGCGTTCACCAGCACGAACCACGCCTCGTGCCCGTCCGGGCGGACCATCGGGTCGTCGGCGACGGTGACGAAGACGGTCGGGTCGACCGCCGGCCGGGCCCGGATCCCGCGCCCCGGGTCGCCGAAGACCGCGTCGAACTCGGCGTCGTGGTCGCGGGGAAAGAAGACGTTGTGGTGGGCCAGCCCGGAATCGCCGCGTACGCCGAGCAGCAGCACGAAGCCGGCCAGGCTGCGGTCGGTCAGCCCGGTCAGCCGGCGGGGGCTGGGCAGCAGGTCCCGGTAGACGGTGAGCGCGTCGACGTTGGCCACCACCACGTCGGCGGGGACGGGCGCGGCGACGCCGGCGAGGCGTACCCCGTGGACCCGGCCGCCCGTGGCGTCGATCCGGGTGACCGTGGCGCCGGTCTGCACGACCACGCCGAGGTCCAGGCAGCGCGACAGCAGCGCGTCGGCCAGGGTGCCCAGCCCGCCGCGCAGGTACCAGCCGCCGTACGTCAGCTCGGCGTAGGGGACGGCGACGAGCGCGGCCGGGGCCCGGCGCGGGTCGGCGCCGGTGTAGGTGGCGTACCGGTCGAGCAGCATCCGCAGCCGGGGGTCGGACAGGTGCTTGCGGCCCAGCCCGCGCAGGGTGCGGCCGGGCCCGATGGCGGCCAGGTCGCCCAGCCGCCAGGCCAGCGCGGCCAGGTCGCGGGGGGAGTCGATGGCGCGGCGCAGGATGTCCCGGTGCGACGCCTCCCAGACCCGGGCGGCCCGCCGCCAGAGCCGCTGCCAGTCGGCGGCGGCCCGGTCGCCGAGGGCCGCGCCGATCCGGGCGGCGAACTCGGCCGGGTCGGCGCAGGAGTCCAGGGCGGGCCCGCCGCCGGGGAAGACGTGCCGGACGATCGGGTCCAGCGGCGTCAGGTCGAGGTACTCGTCGAGCTTGGCCCCGGTCGCCTCGAACAGGTCGTGGAAGACCTGGGGCAGGGTGAGCAGGCTCGGCCCGGTGTCGAAGTGGAACGACCCCGCCGGGGTGTCGTGGGCGTACCGGCCGAGCTTGCCGCCGACGGTGTCGGCCCGCTCGAAGACGGTGACCTCGTGCCCGGTGACGGCCAGCCGGGCGGCGGTGGCCAGCCCACCCACGCCGGCCCCGATGACCACGATCCGCGCCATCCGTGCCCTCCTAGCTGACCCGGCGGCCCCGCCAGGTCAGACGCCGTCGCTTCCGCAGATGGTACGACCGCAGGGTCAGCCAACCGAGGACCACGACCGACACGGGGTGTGCCAGCGTGTCGGGCCAGGCCCGTCCGCCGGTGGCCCGGGCGCTGACCGCCCGCCCGGCGACGCCCAGCGCGTAGGTCGCCAGGGCGAGCGCGGCCACCACCGGCGCGCCGGTCGCCAGCGCCGCGACCGCGACCAGCGGGGGAGCCGTGTAGAGCAGGAGCAGCACGGTCACCACCGCGGCCGCCGCGACCGGGTGGCCGAAGGAGGCCCAGAGCGACTTGGTGTAGCCGTCGCGCAGCTGCGGCCAGCTCTCGTACATCCGGCAGGCGGCCAGCCGCGAGCCGTCGGCGAGGGCGATCCGGCCGCCGGAGCGTTTCACCGCCCGGGCCAGCTCGATGTCCTCGAGGACCTTGTCGGCGACCGCCGCGTGCCCGCCCGCCCGCAGGTAGCCGGCCCGGTCGACGACCAGGAACTGCCCGCCGGCCGCCGCCAGGGACGGCCGCGGCGAGCGTTCCATCGCGCGCAGCGGCAGGAAGGTCAGCCACAGCCACTGCAGCAGCGGCTGCACCAGCCGGTCGGCCACGCCGCGCACCAGGATCCGGGGATACGGCGACAGCAGCGTCGCGCCCGCCGCGCGCAGCTCGGTGACCGCCGCCGCTACGGCGTACGGGGTGAGCACCACGTCGGCGTCGACGAAGGCCAGCACCGTGGCGGCCGGGTCGGTCCGGGTGGCGAGCTGCCAGCAGGCGTGCGGCTTGCCCAGCCAGCCGGGTGGCGGGGCGACCCCGGTGAGCAGGGTGAGCCGCGGGTCGTCGCCGGCCACCGCGCGGACCACGTCGGCGGTGCCGTCGGTGGAGCCGTCGTCGAGCACCACGATCCGCAGATCGGGCACGCCCCGCTGGGCGAGCAGCGCGCGCAGGCAGGGGGTCACCCGGTCGGCCTCGTCGCGCAGCGGCAGCAGCACCGCGACGGTGCCGGCCTTCACCTCGACCGGCCGGTCGGTGGGGTGGCGCAGCCAGCGGGTGGCGTTGACCCAGGTGTGCGCGGTGAGCGCGGCGACCGCGAGGACGAGCGCGACGACGGCGGCGGTCATGCCGCCGCGTCGACGCCGGGGCGCGGCGCCCGGTGCGGCTCCCGCCGGTCGGCGGCGGCGCGCCGGGCGCGGACCAGCGTCACCGCCAGCGGCACGGCGGTCACCGCCATGCCGACCGCGCCCCAGACCGCCGAGGCGGGCAGCCGGAGGAAGACCGCGTGCGCCAGCACGCTGGAGAAGTACGTCCACAGGTAGAGCGCGAACATCGGGGCGTCCCGCCCGTCGGCGCGGTCGGCGGCGGGCCCGGCGAGCGGGCGCAGCGCGGTCATCAGCAGCACCGCGAAGAGCAGCCAGCCGAGGTAGTTGCTGACCGGGATGCCGGGCAGGCCGGGCAGCGCCGGGGTGGCGTCCCGCCAGACCCAGTACCCCGCGGCCACCATCTGCGGATCGAGGAAGAGGTCCCAGGCGGCCAGGCCGACCGCGGCCAGCGCGATCCGCCCGGGCCGGGACGAGGTGAGCCGGATCGCGGCCAGCCAGGCCGGCCAGGCCATCCAGGTCCAGGCGAGCGGGATGATCAGCGGCACCCCGGCCAGCTTCGGTCCGAGCTCCCCGGAGTAGTCGTAGCTGCCGAACGGGACGCCGGTGGCCACCCCGATCGCCTCGATCGCGAACCCGCCGCCGGTGGCCACCGCGACCAGCGCCCCCGCCGTACGCGCACCCCGGCGCAGCAGCGCGTGGCCGACCGAGAGCAGGTAGCCGAGCACGACGGTGGCCACGGTCAGCCCGGCCCGGGTCGCGCCGACGGTGAGCGGGTAGCAGATCTGGGCGAGGACCAGGACGGCCAGCAGCGCCCAGGGCAGCCGCCGTGGGATCACGGCGCGGCTGGGCCGGGCCCGGCGTCGGGGCCCGGCGCGGGCAGCGGCAGGTCCCGGCCGAGCACGCCGAACGGCCGCTCGTCGCCGGGGAAGTGGAAGTGGCGCAGGATGTCGACGAAGCCGAACCGGCGGTACAGCCGCCACGCCCGGGACTTCTGCTCGTCGGCCTCCGGGGTGGAGAGCAGGGTGGTCGTCCCCTCCGCCATGCTGAGCAGGGCGCGCAGCTGGCCGGCGCCCAGTCCGTGCCCCTGCGCCGGCGGCCGGACGTGCAGCTCCACCACCTCGAAGCAGTGGGTCAGCCACCGGTGCCGGGCGTCGGCGTCGAGCGTCCGGTACACCTGGTCGTGCCACCACTGGCCGGCGGCGCCGAGGTAGCCGTACCCGAAGCCGGCCAGGTGGCCCTCGGTGGTGAGGCTGGCGACGGCCCGGAAGCCGGGGCGGCGGACGTGGGTGGCGATGTAGCCGCGCCGGGCCTCCAGCAGGTCGGCGCGATAGCCCATCGCCTCGCCGTAGACGGCCACCACGTCGTCCAGCCGCCGGAGCAGATCGTCCGGCGTCCACCGCACCAACCTCACGCGTGTCCCCTCGCCGTTTCCGGGTCGCCCTCGGCGACCCACCCGAGCACCGTCCGGTCGCCGACCACGTCGCGCACCTCGAACCGCGCGAAGAGTTCCTCCGCGTACCACCCTTCGGTGGGGGTGCGCGTGATCGCGGCTCGGTGCTCCGGGTGACGGTACGCGAACGCCACCAGGTCCGTCGGGTCGCGCCACACGCTCACCGTGCCCTGCCAGCCCAGCGGGGCCTCACCGACACCGAACCGGGCGAGCAGCCCGGGCGCGGCGTGCAGGGCGGCGGCGACGGGCGGGATCGCCCGCCAGAAGGTGACCGCCCGGCGGGCTCGCAGCCGGGCCCGGGTCAGCGCCAGCACCGGCCCGTCGACCCGGCCGCCGGGCGGGTCGCCGAAGGGGCGGACGCCGGACCACTCGCCCCGGCTGGTCAGGGGGCGCAGCTCCACCCGCACCGACGCGCGGGCGATCCGGGCCCACGAGCGGCCCACCGGCGAGTCGTCGAAGCCGGCCGCCGCAGCGGGGGAGTCCCAGACCACCAGCGCGGCCCACCGGGTCAGGTCGGCGTCGCCGGGACCGAAACCGGTGCCGGTCCCGGTGCCGAGCAGCTTGCCGAACCGTACGCCGGGGGTGCGGCGCAGCCGGAGCGGGTGCAGCGCCATCCGGGTCAGCGCCCGGGGCACCGCGGTGCGGGGGATCCGCCACACGTGCAGCGTGACCAGCTCGGGACTGCTCACGCCACCTCGGCCGGGATCCCGGCGGTGATCCGCAGCAGCTCCGCGTACGTGGTGGGGAAGACCGCCTGGGGCACCCCGCCGGCGGCCCACACCTCGTCGTGCCCGGCGAGGGCGGTGTCGACGAGGGTGCGCAGCGGCCGTGGGTGGCCGACCGGGGCGACGCCGCCGATGACCTGACCGGTGTGTTCCTTGACGAACTCCGGGGTGGCCCGGCGCAGCCGGGTGACCCCGATGGACGCGGCGAGGCCGGCGACGTCCACCCGGTGCGCGCCGGAGGTGAGCACCAGCAGGGGCGCGTCGTCCGCGTCGAAGATCAGCGAGTTGGCGATGGCGCCCACGCCGACGCCGAGCGCCTCGGCCGCCGCCGCGGCGGTGTGCACCGCCTCGGGCAGCAGGCGGACCTGGCTGGCGCCGCCGGCGCCGTCCCGCGCGCCCGCGTCGTCGAGCGCCCGCTGCACCGCCTGCACGTTCGGGTGTGGCTGCATCCGGTCATTCTCCCCGGTCCACCAGGGGAATGGGGTCAGGGGTGGCGGGTTTTGATCAGCAGGTCGACGCCGTCGAGGATCCGGGACAGTCCGAAGTCGAGGGCCTGATCCTGGGCAGCGTGCGTGGCCGCCGACTCCACCGCGGCGATCAGCGCCGGAAAACACTCCTCCCGGCCGCGGAGCAGGGCCGCCAGCCCGGACTCCAGTGCCTGCTCCGGCGTGCCGGTCTCCATCGCGGACACCTGCTGGGCCAGGTTGCGGGCGTGCCCGAGCAGGAGCACCGCGACGTCCAGCATCTCGCCGCCGTGCAGGCCGGTGCCGGTGAGGGCGGCGAGGGCCCGTTCCAGCCAGCCGAGTTCGTTCGGGCCCATGACCCGCGCGCCGACGGTGGCCGTCAGGGCCCAGGGGTGCCGCCGGAAGCGGTCGAACATCTGCCGTGCCCAGTCGTCGAGCTGGCCGCGCCAGCCGGCGTCCGCCGGAGGCGGAGGAGGCTCACCGATCGCCACCTCGATCATGAGGGCGACCAGCTCCGCCTTGCCGGGGACGTACCGGTACAGCGCCATCTTGGTCACGTCGAGCGACTCGGCGACCCGCTGCATGGTCAGGCCGTCGAGCCCGTCGGCGTCGGCGATCGCGATGCCGGCCCGGGCGATGGCCGGCAGGGTCAGCGTGGGGCGGGGCCCGCGCCGCGGCCCGCTCGGCGTGTCCCACAGCAGCTCGCGGAGCCTGCGCTTGTCCGCCACGTCGTCGGCGCCCGCCCGGTCCATGGTGCTCCCTCGATCGGTCTTGTCCGGGGACCAAAACTGTGTCTACAGTACTCTGTATCCAACGGACACAGTTTTGCTTCGACGGGGGGAAGCCGATGTCCCACACCCTTCCGCTGCGCGACCGGCGCGTCCTGATCTCCGGGGCCGGGATCGCCGGGCCCGCGCTCGCCTGGTGGCTGGCCCGCTACGGCGCCGAGGTCACCGTGGTCGAGCTGGCCCCGGCGCTGCGCGCCAGCGGCTTCGCGGTCGACTTCCGCGGCCCTACCCACCTCGGCGTGCTGGCCGCCATGGGGGTGCTCGACGAACTGCGCGCCGGGCAGACCCACGCCGGGGCGGTCAGCTGCGTCGACGAGCACGACCGGGAGATCTTCCGGCTGCCGGCCGAGTTCGCCGGGGGCGAGCTGGAGGTCTACCGCCGGGACCTCTCCCGGATCCTGTACGAGCACGGCGCCGACCGGGTGGAGTACCGGTTCGGGGACGTGATCACCGCCCTCGCCGAGACCGCCGACGGCGTACGCGTCGACTTCGCCCGCGCCGCGTCGCGCACCGTCGACCTGGTGATCGGCGCGGACGGGCTGCACTCGGGCGTACGGCGGCTCGTCCTCGGACCCGAGCCGGCGTACGTGCGGCACCTCGGCTACCACCTGGCCGGCTGGGACCTGCCCAACAAGCTGGGGGTGGGCGCCGTCCCCCGGCAGTACAACGTCCCCGGGCGGATGGCCAGCGTCGCCGCCGACCAGCGCGACCCGGACCGGGCCGGCGCCCTCGTCGTCTTCGCCGCACCCCGGCTCGACCTCGACTGGCGTGACCTCGATCAGCAGAAGAAGCTGATCGCGAACGCCTTCGCCGGGCTGGGCTGGCACGTGCCGCACCTGCTGGCCGGCCTGCGCGACGCGCCGGAGCTGTACTTCGACTCGATCAGCCGGGTGAGCGTGCCCCGCTGGCACGCCGGCCGGACGGCGTTGCTCGGCGACGCGGCCTGGGGCGTCACGCTCGGCGGGATGGGCGTTGGCACCGGCGTCGTCGGCGCGTACGTGCTGGCCGGCGAGCTGGCCCTGGCCGGCGGCGACCACCGGACCGCCTTCGCCGCGTACGAGGAGCGGATGCGCGGCTACGCGATGCGCTGGCAGCGGGGCGCCAGCCCGGGCCGGTTCCTCGCCCCCGCCACCGGATGGGGGCTGTGGCTGCGCAACCGGCTGCTGGCCACCCGGCCGGTCCAGTCGATGCTCGTCCGGAGCACCGGCTCGCTGGCCACCGACCTCGACCTGCCCGACTATCCGGCGCGGGTCTGAGCCACCGGTCGGGTTCCGGGCCAGTTCGGGGTGGCCCGGACCCGACCGGCGGCGTCCACCAGCAGGCCGGCGTACCCGTCGAGGGTGGCCAGCCAGTCGAGCGCGTCCGCGCCCCGGGCGACGGCCGCGGTCGCGTACACGTCGGCCCAGAGCAGCTCGGGGCCGACCACGGTGACCGACCGGACGGCCTCGGCGGCCCGGCCGGCGCGCGGGTCCACGATGTGCGCGCCGCGCCGCGCGGTCCCCGACGTGGCGACCGCGCCGTGCTCCCGCTCCAGCACGTCGAGCAGCCGCTCGGGGTGTCCGGGGTCCTCCACCCCGACCCGCCAGGCGGGCCGGCCCGGCGCGGTCCGCAGCAGCACGTCCCCGCCGGCGTTGAGGCAGCGGTCGTGGTCGGGCAGGTCGGCCAGCCACCGCGCGGCCCGCTCCACCGCCCAGCCCTTGACCAGGCCGGACGGGTCGAAGCCGGTGCCGCCGGTGGGCAGCGGCAGGCGTCGGGCGTCGAACCACCCGTCGGTCCGCAGCCGGGCCAGCTCGCAGAGCTCCACCACCTCGCGCACCACCGGCGCGGCGGTCGCCGGGTCGGGCATCGCGCCGCCGAGCCGGCCCAGCACGCTCTCCGGCCGGTACGTGCTGAACACCGCGTCGATCTCCCGCAGTTCGGCGAAGACCCGCTCCACCCGCTCCGCCACCGCGTCCGTGCGCACCTGCGGCCCGCGCAGGTGCACGCTGACCGGCAGTCCCATCACCTGCATCACCCAGGCCCGCCGGTCCAGCTCCGCCGTCAGCTTCATGGCCGCCACCCCGCTCACTTCAGGTGCGCCGCGTCGATGGCGGCCTGCAGGGACTCGCGGTAGCCGTCGCTGGTGACGGTGGCCCCGGAGACCGTGTCGATCCGCGCGCTCTGCGCGGCGAGGCTCTCCTGCCGCAGGATCGGCACCGCGTAGTCGTTGATCTCCTGGTCCCGGTGGTTGCCGTCCGGCACCTGCACCGCGGCGACGCCGGTGATCTTCCCGCCGGCGACGGTGATCCGGACCTGCACCGGGCCCCACCGGGTCTGCGCCACCGACCCGGTGGCCTTGCCGTTGGCCGAGGAGCTGCTGGACGACGAGCCGCTCGACGAGCCCGAGCCGCTCGACGAGCCCGAGCCGGTCGAGTTCGAGCCGGTCGAGTTCGAGCCGGTCGAGTTCGAGCCGGTCGAGTTCGAGCCGGTCGAGTTCGAGCCGCCCGAGTCGTCGGTCGCGGCCCAGGAGCCCGCGGCCGAGCCGTCGGAGCCGGCGATGGCGCTGCTCTCCCCGCCGGGGCCCATCGTGCTGGTCTTGTAGCTGAACAGCAGCACCACGGCGGCCACGGTGGAGAGCAGCCAGACGGTGATCCGTCGCACGGATCCTCCTTTCGCGCCTGTCACCAGGCGAAGCGTTCGTGATGGGTGTGCGCGTCGGGCACCCCGGCCGCCCGGGTCGCGGCGCGGGCCGCGTCGACCCAGCCGTCCGGGCCGCAGAGGAAGACGTCGTGACCGGCGATGCCGGGGGAGAGCCGGCGCAGGGCCTCCGCGTCGGGCCTGCCCTCGGCGTAGGCGGGCAGCCACGACGGCCGCCGCGCCCGGGAGCCGACCAGGTGGTGCACGACCACCCCGCGCTCCGCGGCGAGCCGGTCCAGCTCCGCGGCGAAGGCCAGCTCGTCGGGGGTACGCGCGCGGTAGAGCAGCACCGCCTCGCCGGGGGCGTACGGCAGCTCCCAGAGCAGCGCCAGCAGCGGGGTGATCCCGACGCCGCAGGCGAGCATGGTGATCCCGCCGCCACGCCAGTGCTCCCCGGTCAGCCGCCCGTACGGCCCCTCCAGCAGCACCCGGGTGCCAGGGCGCAGGGTGGCCACCCGGGAGCTGTCGTCCCCGAGTTCCTTGACCGTGATCCGCATCAGGTCCCCGGACGGGGGCGCCGACAGCGAGTACGGGTGCGCCCGGGACCAGCCGGGACCGTCGAGGAATCGCCACAGGAAGAACTGCCCGGCCCGGGCGGGCAGCCGGTGCAGGTCGCGCCCGCGCAGCCAGATCGAGGTGATGCCGGGGGCCTCGGCGACCACCGCGGCCACCTCGACCCGGTGCCGCAGCGAGCGCCAGGCGGGCAGGCCCAGCCGGAAGACCAGCACGCTGGCCAGCGCCAGCAGGTAGACCGTCCACCAGTACGCCCGGGCGGCCGCCGAGCCGACGAAGTCGGCGCCGGTCCAGAGCTGGTGCGGCAGCGCCAGGGCGATGCCGAGGTACGCGTACAGGTGCAGCAGGTGCCAGGACTCGTAGCGCAGCCGGCGCCGGGCCGCGCGGACCGAGGTGACCACCACCAGCACCAGCAGGGCCAGCGCCGCGGTGGCCAGCAGCATCCCCGGGTACGTGGTGACCAGCTCCCAGGTCTCCACGAGGACGTTGCGCCGGGCGGTGCCGGCGTACCCGAGGGTGGTCAGCACCACGTGCGCGAGGAGCAGGTGGAACGAGGTGAAACCGGCGAGCCGGTGCCAGCGGGCGATCCGGTCCTGGCCGAAGCGCCGCTCGATCAGCGGTACCCGGGCCATCAGCACCACCTGGATGAGCATCAGGTCGGCGCTGACCAGGCCGGCGAGCCGGCCGAGCGAGGTGAGGCCGGTGGCGAGGCCGCCGAGCAGCTCCTGCACCCCCCGGTCGGCGGTCCAGAGCGCGGCGACGACCAGCAGGCTGAGCACGGCGGCGCTGCCCGCGACGTCGGCCCACCAGCCGGGGACCGCCGGGAGGGCGCGACGCGTGGTCCGCCGGTCGGCGACGGCGGCGGTCACCGGACGGTCGTTTCGGCACGGCTTACGACGTTCATGGGGTCAACCCTGCGATGACCACCTCCGGACCGCCTTTGCCGTTGCTGTGCGTGGCCTGAGAATCCGACCCGGCCCCGGCGAGCCGCGGCGCGTCACACGTTGCATTTTCGTCGGAGGGGAGGTGTACTGTCAGGGCGGTTAGAACGAGTGTTCGATTCAGTCGTACGCCCGTTCCAACCACCCGGGAGAGGTGTTTCGCGGCGCCGGATCCCGGGCGGTGCGGTTCCGCGAACCGCACCGGGTTCCGGGCAGTCGCGAGTCCGGTCCCGTCAGGCAGGATCGTCGCCCGCCGCCCACGACCCCCGGGCGGCGGGCGACGGACCCGCCGGTACGCCGGCCGGGTGGGGTGTGGGGAAGCATCCACACCCGGCCGGCCCACACCACGGTGCGTCTTCCTCCGCACCACCCGCTCCGGGCGTCCCGCTCGACGGATCCGATCCGTCGCGCGACGCGCCCGCCCCGGCCACGCGGAGGAGACACCAATGCCGACCAGTCCGGCTCAGGCACCGATGGTGCCGGCCCACGTGCTGCCGCACCGCACCCCCGCCCAGCTGCTCGCGGTGGCCCGCCACGGGCTGGCCGAGGCCGCCCGGACCCGTCCTGACGGTCTCCGGTACGCCGCCGCCCACCTCTCGGCGCTGCGCGCCGCCGCCGCCCTGCTCGCCGCCCGCGCCCGCCCCGCCCCCGGCCGGCGCAACCGGATCACCAGCGTCTGGGTCCTGCTCTCCAGCGTCGCCCCCGAGCTCGACGAGTGGGCGTGCTACTTCGCCGCCGGCGCCGGCAAGCGGGCCGCCGCCGAGGCCGGCATCCCACGGGTGGTCACCGCCCGGGAGGCCGACGACCTGCTCCGCTCCGCCGAGCAGTTCGTCACGGTGGTGGAGACCGCGCTCGGCCTGGCGCACCAACCGGCGCTCGACGGGATCGCCGCCTGACCCTTGGTGCCCCGGCCATCGGCGGGAACCGGATGTGGCCGGGGCACCGAGACACCTGGAGCGGGCCGACGCATCGGCTGATCCAGGCGGCAGCCGCCGCGTTTTCTGATCTAGCAGCACATGACGGGGTTGGTCCCCGCGCGACACGACGGGGGGTTGGCCGATGGCGGGCCGCATGGTGGTCGGTTCCGCCGCACTGGCCGATCTGGTGCGTCCGGCGAGCGCGCCCGACCCGGCGGGCGGCCACCGGGTGCTGCCGGTCCGGCCGGAGCTGACCGGGCTGTTGCCCAATCGCGGGCTGCGCCGCGGCAGCACCATCGCCATCGGCTCCGGGCAGCCCCGGCGCAGCGGTGCGACGTCGCTGATCCTGGCGCTGCTCGCCGAGGCGTCCCGGGCCGGCTCGTGGTGTGCCGTGGTCGGGGTCCCCACCTTCGGGGCCGGCGCGGCGGCCGAGGCCGGGATCGTCCTGGACCGGCTGGCCCTGGTGCCGAATCCCGGTCCGGAGTGGCCCACCGTCATCGCCGCGCTCATCGACGGGGTGGACGTGGTGGTCACCGCCGTGCCGACCGCGGTCTCCGCCTCGGTCGCCAACCGGTTGGCCGCCCGCGCCCGGCAGCGCGGCAGCGTGCTCGTCCCGTACGGCCGCTGGGACGGCGCGGACGTCACGTTGCAGGTGGTCCGGGGTGTCTGGGAGGGGCTCGGGCCGGGTCGGGGACGGCTGCGACGTCGGGAGGTGACCGTCTCGGCGCGCGGGCGCGGCGCGGCGGCCCGCCCCAAGGAGATAAAGGTCTGGCTGCCCGGTGACGCGCTCACCCGGGTCATCCCCCGCGCGACCGGGCTGGGCCCCCCGGTCGCCGCCTCGTCCCGCCGCGGTGCGCTGACCCTGGTCGGTCCGGCGTGACGGCCGCGCCGGTGCGGACGATGCTGCTCTGGTGCCCGGACTGGCCGGTCCTCGCCGCGGAGATCGTCGACGGGGTGCCGGCCACCGACCCGGTCGCGGTGCTGCACGCCAACCGGGTGGTCGCCTGCTCCGAGCGGGCCCGCGCCGAGGGGGTGCGCCGAGGGCTGCGCAGACGCGAGGCGCAGGGGCGCTGCCCGCAGCTCACCGTCGTCGAGTACGACCCCGGCCGGGACGTCCGGGCGTTCGAGCCGGTGGTCGCCGCCGTCGAGGAGGTGGCCGCCGGGGTCGAGGTGGTCCGTCCCGGGGCCTGCGCGCTGGCGGCCCGGGGCCCGAGCCGTTACCTCGGCGGCGAGGAGGCGGCGGCCGAGCGGATCGTCGAGCACGTCGCCCAGTCCTGCGCGGTGGAGAGCCAGGTCGGCATCGCCGACGGGGTCTTCGCCGCCGGGCTGGCCGCCCGGGACGGGCGGATCGTGCCGCCAGGCGGGACGCCGGAGTTCCTGGCCGCCCTGCCGGTCGAGGCGCTCGGCCAGCCGGCCCTGGCCGATCTGCTGCGTCGGCTGGGGGTGCGTACCCTCGGGGGTTTCGCCGCCTTGCCCGCCGGCGCCGTGCTGGCCCGGCCCGGCCGACCGCCGGGATCATCCGGCTGCGGCTGGTGCCGGACGGGGTGCTCGCCCAGGCCGGCCTGCAACCAGGACTGTGGGGGGAGACCGGTGAGGAGCGGGAGCGGGCGCACCGCGCGCTGAGCCGGGTGCAGGGCATCCTTGGCCCCGACGCGGTGGTCACCGCCGTGCTCGGCGGCGGCCGGTCCCCGACCGACCAGGTGCGCCTGGTGCCGTGGGGCGACGAACGACTCCCCGCCCGCCCCGGCCCGCCGCCACTGCCGGAGGGGCCGGCCGGACCGGACGGAGCCCCGGGGTCGGTGGCCTCCCGGCCGGGTGGGGCGACGCGGTCCGGTACGCCGCCGTGGCCCGGCCGCCTTCCGTCACCCGCGCCGGCCGTGGTGCTGCCGACCCCGCTCCCCGCCGCCGTGCACGACGCCGCCGGTGAGCCGGTCGTGGTCAGCGCCCGGCTCCAGGTGAGCGCCGCGCCGGCCCGGCTGGCCGTCGGTACCGCCCGCCCGGCGGAGATCGTCGGCTGGGCCGGTCCGTGGCCGGTGGACGAGCGCTGGTGGGCGCCGGCCGAGGCCCGGCGGCGGGCCCGGTTCCAGGTCTGCCTCGCCGACGGCGCCGCGCTGCTGCTGGCGGTCGAGGGCGGCCAGTGGCTGGTGGAGGCGATCTATGACTGAGCCGGGTCGGCCGGCCGGAGCGGCCGGATGAGCTTCCACAATCCCAACCTGCCCTGGTCCGAGCTGGAACGCGTGCTCTCCGGGCGACCCGGCGACGGACGGTCCGGCGGGCGGTCGGGCGACGGTGGACGGCCACGGGGCGGGCGGCCGCGGGACGAGCGGCACCTGCACGTGGTGGATCCCCTCGCCGTGGACGCCGACGGTGGCGACTCCCCGGCCTGGAGCCGCAAGCGGCAGCACTACGAGGCGCCCGAGCTGCCCCGCCCGGACGGCACGGTGCCCTACGCGGAGCTGCACGCGCACACCAACTTCAGCTTCCTCGACGGCGCCAGCCACCCCGAGGAACTTGCCGAGGAGGCCGCCCGGCTGGGTCTCACCGCGCTCGCCGTCACCGACCACGACGGCTTCTACGGGGTGGTCCGCTTCGCCGAGGCGGCCCGCGCGCTGCACCTGCCGACCATCTTCGGCGCCGAACTCTCCCTCGGGCTGCCCGGCCCGCAGAACGGCGAACCCGACCCGCACGGCGCGCACCTGCTGGTGCTCGCCCACGGCCACGAGGGGTACGCCCGGCTGGCCACCACCATCGCCCGCGCCCAGCTGCGCGGCGGGGAGAAGGGCCGACCGGTCTACGGCGAGCTGGAGGAGGTCGCCGCCGAGCTGCGCGACCACGTGCTGGTGCTCACCGGCTGCCGCAAGGGGCACGTGCCGGGCACGCTGCTCACCGAGGGCGTCGACGCGGCGGCCCGGGAGCTGGACCGGCTGACCGCGCTCTT
Source organism: Micromonospora sp. RTP1Z1 (assembly GCF_033804685.1). NCBI lineage: Bacteria > Bacillati > Actinomycetota > Actinomycetes > Micromonosporales > Micromonosporaceae > Micromonospora > Micromonospora sp. RTP1Z1. The sequence goes on along the minus strand of NZ_JAPFQV010000002.1, from coordinate 95,394 downwards.
CGGCGCGGAGACGGTGGCGGTGGAGCTGACCGACCACGGGCACCCGGTCGACGCCGACCGCAACGACGCCCTCGCCGAGCTGGCCGCGTCCGCCGGGCTGCCCACGGTGGCCACCAACAACGTGCACTACGCCACCCCGGCCCGGCGCCGGCTGGCCACCACGCTGGCCGCCGTACGGGCCCGGCGGAGCCTGGACGAGATCGACGGCTGGCTGCCCGCCGCCGCCACCGCACACCTGCGCAGCGGCGCGGAGATGGCGGCCCGGTTCGGCGCGTACCCCGGGGCGGTGGCCCGGGCCGCCGAGTTCGGCGCGGAACTCGCCTTCGACCTCCAGCTCGTCGCGCCGCGGCTGCCGGCGTACCCGGTGCCGCCGGGGCACACCGAGATGAGCTGGCTGCGCCACCTGACGGAGCAGGGGGCCCGGGAGCGCTACGGCCCGCGCGAGGCGCACCCCGAGGCGTACGCGCAGCTGGAGCACGAGCTGCGGATGATCGACGAGCTGGACTTCCCCGGCTACTTCCTGGTGGTCTACGACATCGTCGCGTTCTGCCGGGAGCAGGACATCTACTGCCAGGGCCGCGGCTCGGCGGCCAACTCGGCGGTCTGCTACGCGCTGCGGATCACCAACGTGGACGCCGTCCGACACCGGCTGCTCTTCGAGCGCTTCCTCGCCCCCGAGCGGGACGGGCCACCCGACATCGACGTGGACATCGAGTCCGACCGTCGGGAGGAGGTGATCCAGCACGTCTACGCCCGGTACGGCCGGGAGCACACCGCCCAGGTCGCCAACGTCATCTCCTACCGGCCCCGCTCGGCGGTGCGGGACGTGGCCAAGGCGTTCGGCTTCTCACCCGGCCAGCAGGACGCCTGGAGCAAGCAGATCGACCGCTGGGGTTCCGTCGCGTCGGTCGACGTCGAGGACATCCCCGAGCAGGTCGTCGCGTACGCCAACGAGCTGCAGACGTTCCCCCGGCACCTGGGCATCCACTCCGGCGGGATGGTGATCTGCGACCGGCCGGTGATCGAGGTCTGCCCGGTGGAGTGGGGCCGGATGCCCGGGCGCAGCGTGCTCCAGTGGGACAAGGACGACTGCGCCGCGGTCGGGCTGGTCAAGTTCGACCTGCTCGGCCTCGGCATGCTCTCCGCGCTGCACTACGGCTACGACATGATCGGGACGACCCTCGACCTGGGCGACATGACGCTCGACGACCCCGAGGTCTACGACATGCTCTGCCGGGCCGACTCGGTCGGGGTGTTCCAGGTGGAGAGCCGCGCCCAGATGGCCACCCTGCCCCGGCTCAAGCCCCGCTGCTTCTACGACCTGGTGGTGGAGGTGGCGCTGATCCGGCCCGGCCCGATCCAGGGCGGCTCGGTGCACCCGTACATTCGGCGCAAGAACGGCCAGGAGCCGGTGACGTACCCGCACCCGCTGATGCGCAACGCGTTGGAGAAGACCCTCGGCGTACCGCTGTTCCAGGAGCAGCTGATGCAGCTCGCCATCGACCTGGCCGGCTTCGACGCGGCCGGGGCCGACCAGCTGCGCCGGGCGATGGGGGCCAAGCGCTCGGTGGAGCGGATGGCGCAGATCGCCGACCGGCTCTACGCCGGGATGGCCGAGCGGGGCATCACCGGCGAGCTGGCCGACGACGTCTACCGCAAGCTCACCGCGTTCGCCAGCTACGGCTTCCCGGAGAGCCACGCGATGAGCTTCGCCTACCTGGTCTACGCCAGCTCCTGGCTCAAGCGCTACCACCCGGCGCCGTTCCTGGCCGCGCTGCTCAACGCCCAGCCGATGGGCTTCTACTCGCCGCAGACCCTGGTCGACGACGCCCGTCGGCACGGCGTCGAGGTACGCCGGCCGGACCTCAACGCCAGCGGCGCGCTGGCGGTGCTGGAGTCCACCCCGACCACCCGGTGGGGGAGCGCCCCCGGGGAGCCGCCGCACGAGTGGGGGCTGGACGGTCCGGCGGTCCGGCTCGGACTGGGCGGCGTGCGTACCCTCGGCGAGGGCGTGGCCGAGCGGATCGAGGCGGAGCGGGCGGCGCACGGGCCGTACCGGGACATGCCGGACCTGGCCCGGCGGGTCGGTCTCACCGCCGCGCAGCTGGAGGCGCTGGCCACCGCGGACGCCTTCGCCTGTTTCGGGCTGAGCCGGCGGCAGGCGCTCTGGGCCGCCGGCGCGGCGGCCCAGGACCGGCCGGGCCGGCTGCCCGGCACGGTGACCGGCGTGGCCGCGCCCCCCCTGCCCGGGATGGAGGCGGTGGACCGCCTCGTCGCCGACGTCTGGGCCACCGGCCTGTCGCCGGAGAGCCACCCCGCCCGGTTCATCCGCGACCGGCTCGACGCCCTCGGCGCGGTGCCGATCGCCCGGCTCGGCCGGGTGGAGCCCGGCCAGCGGATCCGGGTCGGCGGGATCGTCACCCACCGGCAGCGGCCGGCGACCGCGGGCGGGGTGACCTTCCTCAACCTGGAGGACGAGACCGGGATGCTCAATGTCACTTGCTCCCCGGGCCTCTGGCAGCGCTACCGTCGAATCGCCCGCACCAGCGCGGCGTTGGTGGTGCGGGGTCGGTTGCAGCGGCACGAGGGGGTCACCAGCCTCACCGCGGACCGGCTGGACGCGATCGAGCCTCCCGTGGCTCCGGCATCCCGGGATTTCCGCTGAACGGAGTGATCCACATTACGGTGCCCGGGCGACGTACGCGGGAGACTTCCGGCACGCGCGGGCAGAGTGGCCCGCCCGGTATGGGGGAAGACCGATGACCTCGAACAGCACGTACACCGGTGGAGTGGCGAACGCCCGGCGCACCCGGCTGGCCGCCGGCTGGTCGCCGGCGTCGGACACGGAGGCCCGCGAGTACCAGGTGACCGACGGGCCGGTGGCCAACGCGCAGCGGTCCCGCGCGGAGGAGCAGGACCCCGCCGGCGGCGGCGAGTCCTGACCCGGAGAGCCGGCACCGCCTCCGGGAGCCGGGTGGCGCGGGTGACTAGGCTCGACCGGGTGGAGCAGACTCGAACGCTGACCCCGCGTACCGCCGTCATCTGGTCGGTGCTCCGGGCCGAGCTGGAGCGCCGTGCCGGCGAGCGGCTCACCGTGCTCGACGTCGGCGGCGGGACCGGCGGATTCGCCGTCCCGCTCGCCGAGGCCGGCCACTGGGTCACCGTGGTCGACGCCAGCCCCGACGCGCTCGCCGCGCTGACCCGCCGGGCCGCCGAGGCCGGGGTCGCCGACCGGGTACGCGCGCTGCAGGGCGACGGCGACGCGCTCGCCGGGCTGGTCGAGCCGGCCAGCGTCGACCTGGTGCTCTGCCACTCCGTCCTGGAGGTGGTCGACGAGCCGGCGTCGGTGGTGTCGGCGCTGGTCGGCGCGCTGCGCCACGGTGGCGCGGCCAGCGTGCTGGTGGCCGGTCGGGCCGCCGCCGTGCTCGGCCGGGCGATGAACGGCCACCTCGACGTGGCCGCCGCGCTGGCCGCCGACCCGCATGGCAGGGCCGGGCCGCGGGACACCCTGCGCCGGCGGTACGACGTCGACGGCGCTGCCGACCTGCTGACCGCCGCCGGGCTCACCGTCGAGGAGATCCACGGGGTACGCGTCCTCGCCGACCTGCTCCCCGCCGCGGTGGCGGACGGCCAGCCGGCTGCTCTGGTCGAGCTGGAGCGGGCCCTGGCGGCCCGGTCGCCGTACCGGGACCTCGCCGCCCAACTGCACCTCTTCGCCCGCCGCCCGGCATGACCGGCCCGTCGCCCGCCCCCGCCGGGCGACCCGGTCCGCTCGACCCGGTTGCGCCGCGCTACGGCGGCGGCAGTCTCGCGGACGTGCTGCCCAGCGCCCTGGCGGTGCTCGGCGTGCCCGGCGCGGTCGACCTGCTCGGCCTCGGTCCCCGGCTGGCCGGGGTACGCCGGATCGCGGTGCTGCTGGTGGACGGGCTCGGCTGGTACCAGATCCCGACCGCCGCCCCGTACGCGCCGACCCTGGCCCGCCTCGCCGCCACCGTCGGCGCCCCGCTCACCTCCGGCTTTCCCTCCACCACCCCGACCAGCCTGGTCAGCATGGGCACCGGCGTTGCCTCCGGCGCGCACGGCGTGCTCGGGTTCAAGGTCCGGGTCCCCGACACCGACCGGGTGCTCAGTCACATCGAGTGGGCCGGTGATCCCGAGCCGCTGCGCTGGCAGCCGGTGCCCACCCAGTACCAGCGGGCCCGCGCCGCCGGCGTCGCGGTCACCGTGGTCAGCCGCCCCGAGTACGGCGGCAGCGGCCTCACCCTCGCCGCCAACCGGGGCGGCGACTACCGGGGCGCCTCCGACGTGGACGGGCTCGCCGGGCAGATGCTCACCGCCCTGGCGGCCGGCGCCGGCCCGGCCCTGGTCTCCGGCTACCACCCCGACCTGGACCGGCACGGCCACCTCGCCGGGGTCGACTCGGCGCCCTGGCGGCTCGCCGCCGCCGACGTGGACCGGCTGCTGGCCCGGCTGGTCGGCGGGCTGCCGCCGGACGCCGCGCTGCTGGTCACGGCCGATCACGGCCAGCTCAACGTGCCGCAGGCCCACCGCGTCGACTTCGACATCGATGCCCGGCTGCGGGCCGGGGTGCGGGTGATCGCCGGTGAGCCCCGGGTCCGCTACCTGCACGTCGAGCCGGGCGCGGTCGCCGACGTGCTGGCCGCCTGGTCGGCGGTGCTGGGCGACGCGGCCCGGGTGCTGACCCGCGAGGAGGCGGTGGCCACCGGCTGGTTCGGGCCGGTGCCTGAGGAGCACCTGGGCCGGATCGGCGACGTGGTGGTGGTCTGCCGCGACACGTACGCGGTGGTCGCCACCCGGTCGGAGAAGCCGATGGAGTCCCGGCTGGTGGCGTACCACGGCGCGGACACCGCGGCCGAGATGACCATCCCGCTGCTGGTCGTCAGGGGCTGACCGGTCGGGTCGTCGGCCCGGGCGGCTGTCGGGGCGGTCGGACGGCTCAGTTGTCGGACCCGGCGGCTAGTGCGGTGTCCACAAACGTTGGCCGGGTTGGTCGGGGTTGGGGAAATTGTCGTAGGGGTGGTGTTGGCTTCGGTTCGTGCCTCGTCGTCGGGATCCCGCCGCCCCGCGGGTCGTGTATCGCACCGCGCGTGTGGCATTGCGGGTGACGCCTGGCCAGCGGCGGCGGTGTTTCGGGTTGCTGCGCTCGGCCGGTGACGTGTGGGCGTGCGTGCTGGAGGTCAACGCCTGGCGGCGCCGCCGCCGGGACGTATCCCTGTCCGGTTATCAGGAGTTGTGCCGGGAGCTGTCCGGGCCCGGGCCGGGCACGTTCGCCGAACTGGACTCCACGGGTGCCCGGTCGGTGTTGCGCCGGTTTTCGGATGCGTGGTTCGCGGCGGCGAAGCGCCGCGGCGCCGGTGATGTGTCGGCGCGGTTCCCGCGTCGCCGGCGGGGGTTGGTGCCGGTGCGCTGGTATCACGGCACGTTCACCCTCGACGGCCGCCGGGTACGAATTCCGACCGCGAAAGGCAGTGCGCCGTTGTGGGTGCGCCTGGCGCGGGAGGTGCCGTATCCGGCCGAGCAGGTCCGCTCGGTCACCCTGCTGTGTGAGGGTGGCCGGCTGTTCCTGGACGTGACGGCCGAGGTCCCGGTGGCGGTCTACCCGCCGGGTGAGGAGCCGGATCCGGGCCGGGTGGCCGGGGTGGATCTGGGGATCATCCACCCCTACGCGGTGGCCGGCCCCGACGGCGATGGGCTGTTGGTGTCGGGGCGGGCGGTCCGCGCCGAGCACCGCATGCACCTGGCCGACACCAAGGGCCGGCGCCGTGCCGTCGCCCGTCGGGGGCCAAAGCCGGGCCAGAAGGGGTCGCGGCGGTGGCGGCAGTACCGCCGTCGGACACGGCTGGTGGAGGGCCGGCACCGGCGCAGGGTTCGCCAGGCCCAGCACGAAGCCGCCCGTACGGTCGTCTCGTGGGCGGTGGAGCAGCGGGTGGGTGTGCTGCACGTCGGTGACCCCCGCGGGGTGCTGGACCTGCAGGCGGGGCGGCGGCACAACCTGCGGTTGCGGCAGTGGCAGATCGGCCGGCTCCTGCAGGTCCTCACCGACAAGGCTGCCCTGGCCGGGATCACCGTCCGGCTGGTCGACGAACGCGGCACCTCGTCGACCTGCCCCGCCTGCCACCGCCGGGTGCCGAAACCTCGTGGCAGGACGTTGTCCTGCCCGCACTGCGCATTCTCCGGGCACCGCGACCTGGTCGCGGCGGCCAGCATCGCCACCCGCATTCCGGGTGGCGGATCCACCACCCTGGCAGCCGTTGTGCTGCCGGAGGTGGTCACGCACCGTCGAGCCGGCCGACACCTGCCCGGTGCCGGCCGGTCCCGGCGTGACCCCCGCCGCCCGCCAAGGGTGGCGCGAGGATCAGTTGGCCCGCGGAGGCCCGCCCCACCACCCGGTGGGGAGTCGCTCGCCCCCAAGGCGAGGATCCACAACACCCACCGGACCCCCGGTGAACGTTAGTGGACACCGCACTAGCCTGCGGGGATGGGCCGCAGCCAGTCGTTGCCCCGGGGCGATGATCCGCGCTTCGGGCCGGACGCCGACGACACCGGCTGCCGGATCCTGCACGTCGACATGGACGCGTTCTTCGCCTCGGTCGAGGTGCGCCGCCGCCCCGAGCTGCGCGGCCGGCCCGTCGTGGTCGGCGGGATCGGGCCGCGCGGCGTGGTCAGTTCCGCCAGCTACGAGGCCCGCCGGTACGGCGTCCGCAGCGCCATGCCCACCGCGCGGGCCCGGGCGCTCTGCCCGCACGCCGTCTACCTGCCGCCCGACTTCCCGCAGTACACGGCCGCCTCCCGGGCGGTGATGCGGATCTTCCGGGACGTCACCCCGCTGGTCGAGCCGCTCTCCCTGGACGAGGCCTTCCTCGACGTGGCCGGCGCCCGCCGGCTCTTCGGCGCCCCGGCGGAGATCGCCCGGCTGATCCGCCGCCGGGTCGCCGAGGAGCAGCGGCTGACCTGCTCGGTGGGGGTGGCGTCGAGCAAGTTCGTGGCCAAGCTCGGCTCCACCCGGGCCAAGCCGGACGGCCTGCTCGTGGTGCCGGCGGCCTGGGTGCTCGACTTCCTGCACCCGCTCCCGGTGGGGGCGCTCTGGGGGGTCGGGGAACGCTCCGCCGAGGCGCTGCGCCGACTCGGCCTGGCCAGCGTCGGCGACCTCGCCGAGGCGCCCGTCGGGCTGCTCCGTCGGGCGGTCGGCGGGGCCTCCGCGACTCACCTGCACGAGCTGGCCTGGGGGCGGGACCCGCGCCGGGTCAGCCCGGAACACGTGGAGAAGTCGATCGGCGCGGAGCTGACCTTCGACGTCGACGTCGTCGACCCGACGGAGATCCGCCGGGCGCTGCTCGCCCTCGCCGAGAAGGTCGGCGCCCGGCTGCGCGGCGCCGGGCAGGTGGGGCGGACGGTGTCGCTCAAGGTCCGGCTGGCCGACTTCCGCACGGTCAACCGGTCCCGCACCCTCGGCGTACCGACCGACACCGCCCGGGAGATGTTCGACATCGCCTGGGCGCTCTGGACGGCCCTCGACCCGGGGGAGCCGGTCCGGCTGGTCGGCGTACGGGTGGAGGGGCTGGCCGCCGCCGGAGAGACGCCACGCCAGCTCACCCTGGGCGAGCCGGAGCGCGGCTGGCGGGAGGCGGAGGCGGTCGCCGACGCCGCGGCTGCCCGATTCGGGCGGTCCGTCATAGGTCCGGCCAGTCTTCTCGGCAAGCGTCATCGGGGTCGAGACGAAAATCCGAGCCGACCATAGGTCGTCCCGCTTTCCGACGCGCGGGCCCCCTCGTAGACTTGCGGGTAAGCAGCCGGTTGGCTGCCACGGTCTGTCGGCCCGAGTGGGCCGACCAACGTGACCGGGGAGGAGTGCCGTGCCGCTCTCGGAGCACGAGCAGCGGCTGTTCGAGCAGATCGAGCGGTCGCTTGCCGAGGACCCCAAATTCGCCTCGGCCGTGCGCGCCAGCGACCCGCGTTTCCACACGCGGCGTCGCCTGCTCGTCGCTGCCGGCGTGGTCATCGCTGGTTTGGCCCTGTTGGTCTACGGCGTGATGACGACCCCGCTGCTGTCAGTGGCGGGTTTCGTCGTCATGCTGGCCGCGCTGGGCTACGCGGTGCAGTCGCACCGCCGCTCCCAGTCGCCCGACCTGCACGTGGTGGGCGGCACGACGAGTCGCCGTCGCCCCCGTGGTCGTACCGGCCGGCGGGGGTCGTTCCTCGACCGGATGGAGGACCGCTGGCGGCAGCGCCCGGAGGGGCACCGCTGACCAGGTGACACCCCTGAAGGGGTGACGCGACGGCGCCGCGTCGGAGACCTCCGGCGAGCGCGGTCGCGTCGTCGCGCCCTCAGCGGGCCAGGCGGCTGGCCAGCAGGCGACGGGGACTCCACCGCAGCAGGCGGAGCCGCACCTGGCCGCCCGTCGTGACCAGGCCGGTGGAGGCGTCCGAGATGGCGCGCCGCCAGCGCAGCAGCACCGACGGCGGCAGCACGGCCGCCAGCAGGCGGGTACGCCGGTCCGCCCGCGCGGAGAGCGCCCCGCGTACGGTGCGCAGCGCCGGGTGCAGCGCCTCGCCGGTGAGCGGGTCGCGTGCGTACCGGGCCCGCTCCTCGGCGCGGCCGAGCAGCCGGGCCGCGGTGGCGGCGGACGCGTCCTCGGTGAGCGAGTCACGGACCAGCCGGTCGGCGGTCGACCGGGGCGTCTCCGTGCGGTCGACCGGCACCCGGAAGTCCACCAGCGTGTCCAGCAGCTCGTCCCAGGCGGCGTGGGCATCCGCGCGGGCCCGGTCGGCGTCCACACCGACCATCACCTCGCGCGTCCCGCCGGGCGTGCCCGGGCCGGCGTCCAGCACGGCCGCCGTCGGCCCGTGCGCCCGGCCGCGCCGGCGCCGGCGCAACGCCCGGCGCAGCAGCGCCGGCACGGCGAGCAGCGCCAGCAGGGCGAGCACGCCCGCCGTCCACCACGGCCAGACCGGGGCCTGCCGGGTCGGGCCGCCACCATTCACGGCGAGCCCGGCGTCGGTCTCCTTGTCGGTCCGGTTCAGCCCGTCCGGACCGGCCGAGGGGTCGACCGCGCCCGGGGCCGAGGTGCTGCCCGTCGACGGGGTGGTCTCCTCCGGGGAGTCGGTGTCCGGGGCCCAGGCCGACCGGATCGAGCCCTGGACGCTCGCCGCCGGGGTGGCGTCGAACGGTACCCAGCCGATCCCGCCGAAGAAGACCTCGGTCCAGGCGTGCAGGTTCCGGTTCGTCAGCACGTATGTGCCGCCCGTGTTGCTGCCGTTGGTGAAGCCGAACGCCACCCGGGCCGGGATGTTGGCCCGGCGGACCAGCCACGCCATCGCGGCGGCGTACTGCTGGCAGTAGCCCACCTTGGTGGCGAGGAAGTCGGTGATGTCGTCGCCGCTGGTGCCGCCCTTGGTGGCGAGCGAGTAGGCGAAGCCGTTCTCGACCGAGAAGTAGTCGTAGATCGCCCGCACCTTGTCGTAGTCGTTCGGCTTGCCCTTGATGAGCTGGTCGACCAGCTTGTCGACCTCGCGTACCACCGGGGCCATGGTCTGCTGACGCAGCACCGGGTCGTCGGCGGAGAGCGACGGCGCCGCCCGCAGCGCCGCGGGGCTGAACGTCGAGCGGACGTAGTCGAACGAGTAGTGCTTGCCCCGGGATCTCTCCCGGTTGGAGAAGAGGACCTGCAGGTTCCGGTCGTAGAGCCAGTTGCCGCTGAGGTCTTCGGTCTTCACCGGCTCGGCGTACACCGGTATGTAGGGCATGTTGAGGTTCTTGGTCACCTCGACGGTCGCCCGGTAGCGCTGCTGCTCGACGCCCCGGCCGGCCCGCTCGGTCGGGTCGGGCAGGCTCCGGTTGGCCGCCCGACCGGTCGGCACCCGCACCTGGAAGCCGTTCGGGCGCAGCTCGTCGGCGACGCCGAAGCGCAGGTAGAACGGGTTCGGCTCGTTGGTGGTCACCTTGACCATCTCGTAGACCTGGGACTGGTTGAGCTGGCCGCTCAGCGCGGCGAAGAGGTCGATCCGACCCGGGCTGCCGCCCTGCCCCGGCCGCCCGGTGCCGTCGCCCGTCCCGTTGCCGACCGCGTCCATCAGGCCGCCGGTCATCCCCGGCACGGCCAGCGGCAGCGCCACGGCCAGCGCGACGCCGACCACGGCCAGCCGGCGGCCCGCGGCGGCCAGCGGCGACGCCTCCCACACGTCGACGTCCCGGCCCTCCCCGGTGAACCGGCGGCCGAACCGGCGTACCCGGTCGACGTTGTCGGTGACCAGAAGCCAGAGGTACCCGGCGGCGCCCACCACGAACGGGGTCGCGGGAACGCTGTCCACATAGACCGCCACCGGCACCGAGTAGATCGCCAGCATCGGCAGGCCGGCCAGCGCCGGTCGGCGCAGGCCGACGGCCAGCACGTCGACCACGACCGCGACCCCGCCGATGCCGAGCACCGCGAGGAACAGCAGCGAGTCGACGTCCGGCACCTTCACGCCGTACGACCGCATGTCCTGCAGCGACGCGCCGAGCAGCTCCCCGAAGTGGGCGAAGGTGGCCGGGGTGGGCAGGAACGCGAGCAGCTCGGTGCCGCCGGGGAAGATCCAGGTGAGGGCGACCAGCAGGCCGGCGAGCATGGCCAGCACCTGGCCCCACAGCGGCGCCCGGACCAGCCGGCTCAGCGCGGCCGCCCCGGCCACCACCGCCACCACGATGGCCGCCTCGATCAGCCACGTCCAGCGCTGGAAGATGGCCGACAGCGGCGCCGCGGCCAGCAGGGTCGCCGCCGCGGCGACGAAGCCGAGGTTCCGGGTCGCGGTCACGAGGTCGTCCTTCCGGTCATCGCACGCCCCCGGCCACCGTCTCGGCGAGCGCCGCGCGTAGCGCGAAGCCCTGCGAGCCGCGGCCGGCCTGCGGCCACAGCACCGGCAGCCGGCCGCCGTGGTCCACGCCGATCACCCGCCAACCGCTCTGCAGCAGGGCGAGCGCCGCGGCGCCGTGCGCGTGTTCCGCCTCGGCGCGGGCCTTCGGCGGGAGATTGAGCCAGGTGGTGCTGTCCAGCACGAAGCCGACGCAGGTGGCGCCGCTGCCCCGCAACCCGCGGAGCAGCTCCGCCTCGGCCGTGCTCAGCGAGCCGAACAGGCCGATGATCAGCCCACCGTCGGCCCGCTGCCGGACCCGCTGCACCAGCGTGGCGATCTCGACCCGCTGGTCCAGCCGGACCTCGGCGAGGTGATCGAGGAGCAGCCCCTCGCCGGTCCCTTCGGTCGCGTCCACGTCCGCGCCGGAGCCGGTGACCAGGCGCAGCTTGTAGCCGGCGTGGCGCAGGTGCACCGCGATGCTGGCCGCGGCGGAGACCGCCCACTCGAAGCTCGCCGTCGGGCCGTCGCCCCGGTGACCGAAGGCCCGGGTGTCCAGCACGACCGTGGCCCGGCTCTCCCAGGGCTGCTCCTCGCGGCGCACCATCAGCTCGCCGGTGCGGGCGGTCGACTTCCAGTGCACCCGGCGCAGGTCGTCACCGACCCGGTACTCCCGGGTGGCCGCGTCGTCCTCGCCGTGCACGGCGACCGAGCGGGCCCGGCTGTCGCCGCTGCCGGCGAACTCGCCGGGGAGGCGGACCGACGGCAACGGGGCGACCTGCGGGATGACGGTGAGGTGGTCGGTGCTGGGGAAGGCGCGGGTGAGCTCGCACAACCCGAACGGGTCGGTCAACCGGACCACCAGCGGACCCACCTCGTACCGGCCGCGCACGTCGGCGCGGACCGTGTACGCCACCGAGCTGGCCTGGTGCGCGCCGAGCCGCTCCAGCACCACCCGGGGGCGGCTGCCCAGGGCGTACGGCAGTCGGTCCTCCAGCAGCAGGGTGCCGGTGGGCAGCCGGGACAGGTTCTGCAGCCGCAGCACCACCCGGGAGCTGGCCCCGACCGGCACCCGGTGCGGCTCCAGGGACCGGTTGCAGGCCAGCTTGTAGCGGCTGCGCCCGACGTACGCCGCCGCGAGCAGCGGCAGGACGGCGAGCAGGACGGCCACCCGCAGCAGGTCCTTCTCGCCGAGGATGCCGGCGGAGACCGCGGCGGCCACCGCGGCCGCCAGGAACGAGCGGCCCCGGGTGGTCAGTCCGCGCAGCCCGTCGCGCACGTCACGGCCTCCGTGGCTCGAACGGGCCGCGGCCGATGCCGTCGCCCTTGGCGGGCCGGGTGTCGTACGGGGAGCGCTTGCGGTCGTGCGGCAACGGCAGCCGGTGCACCAGCTCGGCGACGATCGCGTCGGTGGTGCGGCGGGCCAGCTGCGCGTCGGCGGTCGGGATGATCCGGTGCGCCAGCACCGGCACGGCGAGCGCCTGAAGGTCGTCGGGGAGGACGTAGTCGCGCCCCTCCAGGGCGGCCACCGCGCGGGCGGTGCGCAGCAGCTGGAGGGTGGCCCGGGGGGAGGCGCCGAGGCGCAGGTCCGGGGCCTCGCGGGTGGCGGTGACCAGGTCGATCGCGTACTGCTTGACGGCGTCGGCGGCGTGCACCTGCCGGACGGTGGCGATGAGCTGGCGCACGGTGGCCGCGTCGGAGACCGGGCGCAGCTCGTTCAGCGGGTCGGTCGCCCCGTGACCGTCCAGCATGGCCAGCTCGGCGCCGACGTCCGGGTAGCCCATCGCGATCCGGGCGGTGAACCGGTCGCGCTGCGCCTCGGGCAGCGGGTACGTCCCCTCCATCTCGATCGGGTTCTGGGTCGCGATCACCATGAACGGGGTCTGCAGCTGGTAGGTGACCCCGTCGACCGTGACCTGCCGCTCCTCCATGCACTCCAGCAGGGCGGACTGGGTCTTCGGCGAGGCCCGGTTGATCTCGTCGCCGACCACCAGGTTGGCGAAGACCGCGCCGGGCCGGAACTCGAAGTCGTGGTTCTCCTGGTTGTAGACGCTGACCCCGGTGACGTCGCTCGGCAGCAGGTCCGGGGTGAACTGGATGCGGCGCACCGAGCAGTCGATCGAGCGGGCGAGGGCCTTCGCCAGCTTGGTCTTGCCGACGCCGGGGACGTCCTCGATGAGCAGGTGACCCTCGGCGAGCAGCACGGCCAGGGCGAGCCGGACCGTCGCGGTCTTGCCCTCGATGACCTGCTCGATGTTGGCCACGATGGCCTCGCTGGCGGCGCGGAACTCGTCGTGCGGCAGCAGACCGCCCAGCTCGTCCCAGGTCTGTTGTGTCACGGGCCTCCTCCTCGTCGGACGGCAGTTCTGTATAGAGCACCTGGACCCGCCGTTGGGTTCGCGACGTGCGAGCCTCGTTTGCCGCAATAATCTCACTGGTCTCTCAGGCTAACCATGTTTGTCGCTGTCGCCGACCCCCGCAGCCAGTCGGTCGGTTACGCCCGGAATATTCGTCAGGTCGGGGGAACGGGTCCGTCACGGCCCGTCGTCGGGGGCCGTCCGGCCCGGTACCGGGATCGCTCCGGCCCGGCCCGCGTCCCGACCCGCGGTAGCGGTCGGCGCGGACGCCCGCGGGGCGGGTACACTCCCGGTCATGGCCGGAGTCTTCCTGCTTCTTACCGGGCCGTGCTGATGCGCTGACGCGCGACAGCACGGCGGCCCCTCCTGCGTGAGGGGCTTTTTTGTGCCCTGAGCAGAGTTCTCATTTCCGACATCACCGTGCCGAGGAGACGCCATGAGTGAGGCAGCCGCACCGGCGAACGACATTCCCCCGTTCCGGTACACCGCGGCCCTGGCCGGCGAGATCGAGCACCGCTGGCAGGACAGCTGGGCGCGGGAGGGGACCTTCCACGCGCCGAACCCGACCGGTCCGCTGGCCGACCCGGACCACCCCCGGGCAGGCGCGGAGAAGCTGTACGTCCTGGACATGTTCCCGTACCCGTCCGGCGCCGGCCTGCACGTCGGTCACCCGCTGGGCTACATCGGCACCGACTGCTTCGCCCGCTACCAGCGGATGGCTGGGCGCAACGTGCTGCACGCGATGGGCTTCGACGCGTTCGGCCTGCCCGCCGAGCAGTACGCGGTGCAGACCGGCACCCACCCGCGGACCACCACAGTGGCGAACATCGAGCGGTACAAGGAGCAGCTGCGCCGGCTGGGGCTGGCCCACGACGAGCGCCGCACGGTGGCCACCATCGACACCGACTTCTACCGCTGGACCCAGTGGATCTTCCTGCAGATCTTCAACTCCTGGTACGACCGGGACGCGAAGCAGGCCCGCCCGATCGCCGAGCTGATCGCCGAGTTCGAGGGAGGCGCCCGCCCGACCCCGGACGGTCGCCCCTGGGCCGAGCTGACCGTGGCCGAGCGGCGGGCCATCGTCGACGACCACCGGCTGGCGTACGTCTCCGAGGCGCCGGTGAACTGGTGCCCGGGGCTGGGCACCGTGCTGGCCAACGAGGAGGTCACCGCCGACGGCCGCTCCGACCGGGGCAACTTCCCGGTCTTCAAGCGCAACCTGAAGCAGTGGATGATGCGGATCACCGCGTACGGCGACCGGCTGCTGGAGGACCTGGACACCCTGGACTGGCCGGAGCCGATCAAGCTGCAGCAGCGCAACTGGATCGGCCGGTCCCAGGGCGCGCACCTCGACTTCCCCACCACCCTGGAGCCGATCCGGGTGTTCACCACCCGGCCGGACACCGTCTTCGGCGCCACCTACATGGTGCTGGCCCCCGAGCACGAACTGGTCGACCTGCTGGTGCCGGCGACCTGGCCGGCCGGGACGAAGGACGCCTGGACCGGCGGGCACGCCAGCCCGCGGGCGGCCGTCGAGGCGTACCGGAAGGCCGCTGCGACCAAGACCGACATGGAGCGGCAGGCCGACACCAAGGAGAAGACGGGCGTCTTCGTCGGCGCGTACGCGACCAACCCCGTCACCGGCGACCCGATCCCGATCTTCATCGCCGACTACGTGCTGGCCGGCTACGGCACCGGCGCGATCATGGCGGTGCCGGCGCAGGACGAGCGGGACTGGGCGTTCGCCGAGGTCTTCGACCTGCCGATCGTGCGGACCGTGCAGCCCGCCGACGGTTTCGACGGCACGGCGTACACCGGGGACGGCCCGGCCATCAACAGCGCCGCGCCCGACCGCGGCCTGGACCTGAACGGCCTGGGGGTCGCCGACGCCAAGGCGGTGATCATCGCCTGGCTGGAGGCGAACGGGTACGGCGCCGGCGCGGTGACCTACCGGCTGCGCGACTGGCTGTTCTCCCGGCAGCGCTACTGGGGCGAGCCGTTCCCGATCGTGTACGACGAGACCGGCGCCGCCATCGCGCTGCCCGAGTCGATGCTGCCGGTCGAGCTGCCCGAGGTGGACGACTTCTCGCCGAAGACGTTCGACCCGGAGGACGCCGACAGCGACCCGGAGACCCCGCTGTCGCGGCGGCGCGACTGGGTGGAGGTGGAGCTGGACCTGGGTGACGGGCCGAAGCGGTACACCCGGGAGACCAACGTGATGCCGCAGTGGGCCGGCTCCTGCTGGTACGAGCTGCGCTACCTGGACCCGACCAACCACGAGCGGTTCGTCGACCCGGAGAACGAGGCGTACTGGATGGGGCCGCGCGGGGCGGGCGACTGCGGCGGCACCGACCTGTACGTCGGCGGCGCCGAGCACGCCGTGCTGCACCTGCTGTACGCCCGGTTCTGGCACAAGGTGCTGTTCGACCTGGGGCACGTCTCGTCGTTCGAGCCGTTCCGCAAGCTGTTCAACCAGGGCATGATCCAGGCGTACGCGTTCCGCGACTCCCGGGGCACGCCGGTGCCCGCCGAGGAGGTCGCCGAGGTCGACGGCCGCTTCTTCCACGGTGAGACCGAGGTCAGTCGCGAGTACGGCAAGATGGGCAAGTCGCTGAGGAACGTCGTCACCCCGGACGAGATGTGTGCGGCGTACGGCGCGGACACCTTCCGGGTGTACGAGATGTCGATGGGGCCGCTGGAGGTGTCCCGCCCCTGGGACACCCGGGCGGTGGTCGGGTCGTACCGGTTCCTGCAGCGGGTCTGGCGGGCGGTCGTCGACGAGCGGACCGGCGACCCGCGGGTCACCGACGTGCCGGCCGACGAGGCCACCCGGCGGCTGCTGCACCAGGTGATCGACGGGGTCCGCGGCGACATGGAGGGGATCCGGTTCAACACCGCGATCAGCAAGCTGATCGAGCTGACGAACGCGCTGACCCGGCTGTCCGCCACGCCGGAGGAGGTCGCCGAGCCGCTGGTGCTGATGCTGGCGCCGTTCGCCCCGCACGTCGCCGAGGAGCTGTGGCGGCGGCTGGGCCACGACACCTCGCTGGCGTACGCGGACTTCCCGACCGCCGACCCGGCGCTGCTGGTCGCCGAGACGGTGACCTACCCGGTGCAGATCAACGGCAAGGTCCGCGGCCGGATCGAGGTCCCCGCCGACGCGCCCGAGGACGAGGTACGCGCGGCGGCCCTGGCCGCGGTCGCGGGTCCGCTGGCCGGCAAGGAGCCCCGCAAGGTCATCGTCGTCAAGGGCCGGATGGTCTCCGTCGTCGCCTGATGCCGTCCGCCCGACCTGGAGGCGCGCCCCACCCCGGGCGCGCCTCCGCCCGGGCAGCAGCTCCTCGGCGGGCATCAGCTCCGGGCCGCCCGGCGCTGCCGTTCGGCGCGCCACCAACGGTGGACCAGCACCACGCTGGCGATCAGCCCGAGGCTGGCCGGCGCGGCGGCGTACCAGTTGACGTGGCCCGGCGAGCTGACCGCCGCGCCGATGGCGGCGTACCCGAACGCGGTCGGGGCGGAGGCGATCACGCTGCCGGCCAGGAACGGCAGCACGCGGGCGCCGGTGGTGCCGTAGCCGTAGCTGACCAGGCCGAAGCCGGCGATCGGCAGCAGCCGGACGGTGATCACCCCGAACACGGTCTGCCGGGCGAACCAGCCGTCCAGCCGGGCCAGCCGGCCGCGGACCCGTTCGGCCACGAACTCCCGGCCGAGCAGGCGGCCGACGGTGAAGCCGAGCGCCGCGGCGAGCAGCGCCGCGCCGAGCGCGTACGCGGCGCCCTCCAGCGGGCCGAAGATCGCCCCGGCGGCGAGCGTGACGAAGGTCCGTGGCACCAGCGCCACCAGCAGCAGCGCCCCGCCGACGATGGCGGCGACCGGGGCGTACCCGCCGAGGGAGTCGGCGAACTGCGGCAGCCGCGCCGGGTCCGGCCGGGGCACCAGCAGGAGCGCCACGGCGAGCGCGGCGAGCAGCACCAGCAAGCCGGCGAAGCGCAGCGCCGACGGCTGCCGCAGCAGCCGCCGGACGGCGGGGATCACGCCCGGGCGGCGGCCGCCACCGCGTCGCGGCGCTCCGAGCGGAGCCGCTCGGCCCAGGTGTCGTCCAGCGCGGAGAGCTGGTGGATGCCGGTGGCCCAGCGCAGCAGCAGGTCGGCCAGGGCCGGGTTGCGGGCCAGGGCCGGTCCGTGCGAGTACGTGCCGAGCAGCTTGCCCCGCCAGGCGCCCTCGGTGACGCCGTCGTTGCCGACCCCGGCGGTGACCCGGGCCAGCGGCGACACGCCGGGCCCGAGGTGGGTGCGCCCGCCGTGATTCTCGAACCCGGTCAGCGCGGGGATGCCCAGGCGCGGGTCGACCTCGCCGGCCAGCTCGCCGACGGCCCGGGTGGGGCCGCGGTCGGAGGAGAGGTTGAGCAGCTCCAGCCCGGCGCACTTGGTGCCCTTGGCGAAGAAGGAGGTGCCGAGGAGTTGGTAGCCGGCGCAGACGCCGAAGACCACCGAGCCCTGGGCCACCGCCCGGTGCAGGCCGCCGTCGGCGAGCAGGCGCTGGGCGCCGAGCGCCTGCGGCCCGTCCTCGCCGCCGCCGAGGAGGTAGATGTCGGCGGTGGCGGGCAGCCGCTGGTCGGAGCGGACCTCCAGCACCTCCACCGGCATGCCGCGCAGCTGGGCCCGGCGGGCCAGGATCAGCATGTTGCCCCGGTCGCCGTAGGTGGAGAGCAGGTCGGGATAGATCCAGACGATGCGCAGGCTCTCAGTTGACACGGTCCAGCTCCGCTCGGATGTCCTGGAAGGCGGTGTAGTTGGCGATGACCTCCAGGCGGCCCGGTGGCACCGCCCGGATCGCGTCGTCGAAGGCCCGGACGTGCCGGAACGGCACGCCGTTGACGTCCAGCCGGACGGCCAGGTCGTACGCCCGGTCGCCGGTGATCAGGACCTGCCGGCCGCGCAGCGGGGCGAAGTCGACGTCGAAGAGCCAGGAGGTGTCCAGCCCGTCGGGGTCGCGGGCGTTGATGGAAAGCAGGGTGGGCGCCTCGTCGGCCATGTCGAACGCCTCCAGCCAGCTGGCCGGGTTCTTGGCCAGCAGCAGCCGGATGTTGCGCCCGTCCCGGTCCACCTGGGCGTAGCGGCCGGCGATCGAGGTGACCGTGCCGAGCCGGGAGACGGCGTCCACCGGGCGTACGCCGAACTCGGCGGCCACCGCGAGGGCGGTCGCCGCGTTGCCCAGGTTGACCTTGCCGGGGAGCTGCAGCTGCACCTTGTGCCAGGCGCCGGTCGGGTCGAGCACGCCGTCGTCCTCGACGGTCCACTGCGGCTCCGGGCGGCGCAGCGGGCAGCCGGTGCACCGCCACTGCTCACCTGAGCGCTCGATGGTGGAGCCGCACTCGGGGCACACCCACGAGTCGTCGTGCCAGCGCTGGCCGGCGCTGAACCAGGTGACGTGCGGCGGGATGTGGCCGCGGGCCGGGTCGGCGGGCGGGGTGGCGGCCCAGACGACCATCGGGTCGTCGGCGTTGGCGACCACGCGCACGTCGGGGTGCTGGACCAGCGCGGCGCGCCAGAGCTGCGCCATCATGGCGACCTCCTTGGCGCGGTCGAGCTGGTCGCGGGAGAGGTTGAGCAGCGCCACCACGTGCGGCTCGGTGGCCTCCAGCACCTGGGCGAGGTAGTGCTCGTCGACCTCGAGCACCGCGTACGGGGTGCTGCCGGCCTTCGCCAGGGCCGAGGTGTGGCCGCTGGGCATGTTGGCGCCGAAGGAGTTGGTGGCCACCCGGCCGAGCACGCCGACGGCGGCGGTGGTGAGCCGGGTGGTGGTGGTCTTGCCGTTGGTTCCGGACACCAGGGCGATGGCCCGACCCGCCGCCAGGTGCACGAGCAGGTCCGGGTCGATCTTGAGGCCGATCCAGCCGCCGATCACCGAGCCGTCGCCGCGGCCGGCGGCCCGCGACAGCGCCGCGGCGGTCCGCGACACGGAGCTGGCCACCTTTGCCCGCAGGGGCATCTTCGCGTCGGTCACCCGAGCGAGGTTACCGGACCCGTGGCACGGCCAGATCGCGGCCGACGGCGATCCGTTCGGCCGTGGCGGCCCGGCGGACGGCCGGCCGGCGTTCGGCCGGATGGAGTCGATCAATGTCGGGAAGCGGACGCGGCCGGGGGCCGCCGCGGCCCTCCACTCCACCCCACCCCCTTTGACGTGCTCTTTTGCGCGCGGAAACGGCGCGCCACGCGGGCGTTTCTGGTTGCGGGTGGAGGGAAGTGGAGTAGAGTGGGGCGCGATGGTGGGGCCGGGAGGGCCGCACCGGCCCGGGGGGTCAGCGGCGCCGCGAACGCCGCTCAGGGCGAGGGGGGTTGGGCCGATGTTCCTCGGCACCCACACTCCGCGCCTGGACGACAAGGGCCGGTTGATCCTTCCGGCGAAGTTCCGGGATGAACTGGCGGGGGGTGTCGTGATCACCAAAGGGCAGGAGCGCTGCCTCTACGTCTTCCCGATGCCCGAGTTCCAGCGGATCGCGGAGCAGTTGCGCGCGCAGCCGATGACGCACAAGGCGGCCCGGGCCTACAGCCGGGTCTTCTTCGCCAGCGCGCACGACGAGGTCCCGGACAAGCAGGGCCGGGTGACCATCCCCGGGCACCTGCGCTCGTACGCCGCGCTCGACCGCGATCTGGTCGTGATCGGCGCGAGCACGCGGGTGGAGATCTGGGACAGGGCGGCCTGGGAGGCCTACCTCGCGGAGAGCGAAGACGACTTCGCCGACATCTCCGAGGGGGTGCTGCCCGGCGGTCTGTAGGGCGCGACGACGCCCGGCGTACTGCGAGATCTCCAGCCGCTTTCGAGTTCCTGGCACCCCTTCCCCGGTGCCAGGCGCACGATCCGTATCGGGGGCTCCGGCCTTCGGCGGGCGGGAGCGGATGGGGATCTGGCGGTACGACGAGGTGTCGTGGCGACACAGGACGCGACACGGACGGAAGTGGGTTTCAACCAGTGGGGGTCGACATGGGGGAGCTACGTGGCACGCACGTGCCGGTGCTGCTCGAGCGGTGTCTCGAGTTGCTGGCCCCCGCGCTGGGTCGGAACGGACGCACCGTACACGTCGACGCGACGCTCGGCTTGGGCGGGCACGCCGAGGCGGTCCTGGAGGCACATCCGGACACGGTGCTGATCGGCCTGGACCGGGACACCGAGGCCCTCGCCCACGCGCGGTTCCGGCTGGCCCGGTTCGCCGACCGGATCCACCTCGAGCACGCGGTCTACGACGAGCTGCCCGACGTGCTCGACCGGCTCGGGTATCCGGCGATCGACGGGATCCTGTTCGACCTCGGCGTCTCGTCCCTGCAACTGGACGCGCCCGACCGCGGGTTCGCGTATGCGCAGGACGCGCCGCTGGACATGCGGATGGACCAGACCCGGGGGATGACCGCCGAGGAGGTGGTCAACACCTACACGCACCCGGCGCTGGCCCGGGTGCTGCGGGTGTACGGCGAGGAGAAGTTCGCCGGGCGGATCGCCTCGGCGATCCTCCGGGAGCGGGAGCGCGGCCGGATCACCTCGTCGGCCCGGCTGGCCGAGCTGGTCAGAGAGAGCATTCCGGCACCAGCCCGACGAACCGGGGGGCACCCGGCAAAGAGAACGTTTCAGGCTTTACGGATCGAGGTAAACAAAGAGCTGGCAGCGCTGGAGGCGGCGCTGCCGGCCGCTCTCGACAAGCTCACCGTGGGCGGCCGCATGGTGGTCCTGTCCTACCACTCGCTGGAGGACCGGCTCACCAAGCAGGCGCTCGCCGACCGGGTCCGCAGCAAGGGCCCGATCGACCTCCCGGTCGAACTGCCCGGATCGGGCCCGACGTTCCGGCTGCTCAGCCGGGGTGCCGAGCTCGCCGGGGAGGCCGAGATCGCCGCGAACCCGCGCGCCGCCTCGGTGCGGCTGCGGGCCGCGGAACGGCTCGACCCGGAGGCGGCCCAGCAGGGGCGTACCGACCGCGAACGGTACCGCCGCCGGGTCAAGGCGATGCACCAACCGGGGACGGGGTCGCCGGGGTCCGGGACGGATCCGCGGTCGACTCCCGGGGACGGCAGTGGGACGGACGAAGAGGGGGAGGGGACATGAACGTCAACAGGCGCGCCGGCCGGGACACCGGCATCGAGCAGCGCGCACCGCGGTCGGGGGGCCGGACCGCGGCGCAGCGCACCACGCGAGCGGCCACCGTGACGGCCGGGGCCGACCGCCGGGAGGAGACCCGCGCCCGGGGGACGCGCGAGTTCCCCACCCAGGGCAGCGCCGCGCTGCGGCCGGCCGAGCGGACGAAGGTCACCACGGCGGCGGCCTCGCCGCGGCTGCGGGTCGCCCCGCCGCCGCCGGTCTCCGTGCCGCGGGCCCCGTTCGTCGGGCTGATCCTCGTGCTGGTGGTCGGTGGGGTGCTCGGCATCCTGCTGGTCAACACGAAGATCAACGAGAACGCCTTCCGGCTGGAGAAGCTCCAGCAGCAGCAGGCCAAGCTCAACGTGGACCAGCAGCAGCTGGAGAAGGAGATCGCCGACCAGAAGGCGCCGGGCAACCTGACCGCGAACGCCCGCAAGCTCGGCCTGGTCGAGTCCGACGACCCCGCGTACATCCGGCTGCCGGACGGGAAGATGATCGGCGTTCCGCACCCGGCGGAGGGCGCGCCGGCGATCACCAGCCAGCAGGGCAACGGGGGGTAGTCGGGTGCCCCCGAGATCGGAAGAACCGCGCCGGGACGCCACGGGCTCCCGGCGCGGCTCGTCCCGGGATGGTCGGGGCGCCGACCCGCGCTCCGGCGAGCCGGGCGTCGGCGGCATCTCCGACGCCCGGGCGTACACGCCCCGGGGGCGGACCATCCGCGAGGGCGGGGGCGTCCGGTCCGCGCCCACCGGGGGCGCCGAGCAGCGGCGTACCCCACGCAGCAGCCGTTCCGGCGACCCGTTCCGGCCCGCCTTGCAGGTGCTCGACGGCGGCCGCGCCGGCCGCCGGGAGACCGCCGGCGGCGGCCGGGCCGGCGTGGTGCGAACCGTCTCGCCGCGCCCGGTGCGGGAGCCGTTCGACGACGACGAACCGCCGGCGCCCCGGCGCCGGCCGGGCCCGCGCCGGCCGGCCCGGCCCGCCGCCCGGCGGCCGTCGCGCAAGCCGCGCCGCCCGCCGAAGCTCGCCGACCCGCGCCGCCGGCTGCGGCTCGGCACGCTGCTCACCCTGACCCTCTTCGCCGCGATCGGCATCCGGCTGGTCGTCCTCCAGACCGTGGACACCCCGGCGTACGCCGACGGCGGGCTGCCCCGCCGGCTCGCCGTGGTCGACCTGCCCGCGCCACGCGGCGCGATCTACGACCGGACCGGCGACCCGCTGGCGCACAGCGTCGAGGCGCGGTACGTCTACGCCGACCCGACCCGGGTCAAGGACCGGTTCGCCACCGCCCGGCTGCTCTCCCCGCTGCTCGGCAAGCCGGTCTCCGAGCTGGCCGACAAGATGAAGCAGCGAACCCTGCCCGGCACCACCACCCCGTCGCAGTTCGAGTACCTGGCCCGCGGTGTCGAGATCGGCAAGGCGAAGCAGATCATGGCGCTGGACCTGGCCGGCATCTACGTGCACCGGGACGAGCGGCGCGAGGTGCCCGGCGGTGACCTGGGCGCCAACCTGATCGGCTTCGTCAGCCAGGACATGCACGGCCTCGAGGGGCTGGAGGCGAAGTACGACGACCTGCTCCAGGGGCAGGCCGGCAGGAAGACCTACGAAATCGGGCAGGGCGACCTGGCCGCGCCGATCCCCGGCGGGTACAGCCTGACCACCCTGCCCAAGCCGGGCAGCTCCCTGAAGCTGACCATCGACCGGGACCTGCAGTTCCAGACGCAGCGGATCCTCAGCGCCCAGATGGCGCAGACGAAGGGCAGCGTGGGCGCGGCGGTGATCATCGACGTCGCCACCGGCGAGGTGCTCGCCCAGGCGAGCAACCCGACCTACGACGCGGCGGACCCGGAGGGCAGCAGGCCGACCGACCGGGAGGACGCGGCGACCAGCTTCGTGGTCGACCCGGGCTCGATCCACAAGGCGATCACCTACGGCGCGGCGCTGCAGGAGGGGGTGATCACGCCGGACACCACGATGCCCATCCCGAACACCATCCAGAGGGGCGACCGGACCTTCCGGGACACCCACCCGGCCAACGGGCAGCGGATGAGCATCCCCGGGATGCTGGCCTACTCCTCCAACGTCGGCACCATCGAGATCGCCGGCAAACTGGGCCGGGACCGGCTGATCGACTACCAGAAGCGGTTCGGGCTCGGCCAGCGCACCGGCGAGGGCATGCCGGGTGAGGCCTCCGGGCGGCTGCTGCCGGCCGACGAGTGGAGCGGGTCGTCGTACGGGTCGGTGCCGATCGGGCACAGCGTCGACGCCACCCCGCTGCAGATGGCCGCCGCGTACGCCGCCATCGCCAACAACGGCACCTACGTCCAGCCGCACCTGATCAAGGACGTGCTCGGTCCGGACGGGAAGCGGACGCCGGGCCCGGCGCCGGTGACCCGGTCGGTGCTCAGCCCGCAGAACGCGGCCGCGCTGCGCACCATGCTGGAGGCGGTCACCACGGTCAACGGCGCCGATGGCCCGGCGACCGGCCTGGCCGCCGCCGTCCCCGGTTACCGGGTGGCGGGCAAGACCGGCACCGGCCTGCGGTACGCCGACGGCAAGCAGCAGCCCGGCGAGGTCGGCTCGTTCATCGGGATGGCCCCGGCGGAGCATCCCCGGTACGTGGTGGCGGTCTTTGTCTGGAGCCCCGGCGGCGAGGGCGGCGCGGTCGCCGCGCCGGCCTTCCGGGAGATGATGGGCTACACCCTGCGGCACTACCGGGTGCCGCCGTCGGCGACCAGCAGGTCCCCCAAGTTCGAGGTCTTTCCGCGTTGAGCGGGGCGGGCGGGACATCATCGGTGAGTGGCGACGAACCACCGGGGCGGCCGTGCGGTCGGAACCGGACGACCGGGTAGGGTCTGACGCCGTGCCCGGCAATCCACGCCCCCGTACCGTGAATCCCGTCCGGCTCGGCGACCTCGCCGCGCGACTCCCTGCGAGCGCGAGGAGTGAGTTCGCGAGCCCCGCGGTCGCGGGCGGGGAGCAGGCGCGGTCCGCGATGCCGCCCGAGGGCGTCGCCGGGGTGGCCGTGACCGGGGTGACCCACGCCAGCCAGGAGGTCCGCCCCGGGGACCTGTACGCGGCGCTGCCCGGCGCCCGCCGGCACGGCGCGGAGTTCGCCGCGGGGGCGGCCGAGGCCGGCGCGGTGGCCCTGCTGACCGACTGGGCCGGCGCGGAACTGGCCGCCGGGGTGGGCCTGCCGACGCTGGTGGTCGACGACCCCCGCGCGGTGCTCGGCGAGGTCGCCGCCACCGTCTACGGGGACCCGACCGAGGGGCTGACCGTGATCGGGGTGACCGGCACCGCCGGCAAGACCTCCACCAGCTATTTGATCGAGTCCGGGCTGCGCGCCGCCGGCCACACCACCGGCCTGATCGGCACCGTGGAGACCCGGCTGGGTGACCTGGTGATCGACAGCGTCCGGACCACCCCGGAGGCGACCGACCTGCACGCCATGCTCGCCGTGGCCCGGGAGCGCGGAGTGAGCGCGGTGGTCATGGAGGTCTCCAGCCACGCCCTGGCCATGGGACGGGTCGGCGGAGTCCGCTTCACCGTCGGCGGCTACACCAACTTCGGCTCCGACCACCTGGACTTCCACGCCGACTCGGCGGACTACTTCGCGGCCAAGGCGAAGCTCTTCGACGGGCGCTGCCAGGTCGAGGTGCTCAACCACGACGACCCGGCGCTGCGGCCGCTGTTCAAGCCGGGCACGGTCAGCTACTCGGCGGCCGGCGACCCGACCGCCACCTGGTGGGCCGACGGGATCGACGGCGAGGGGTACGCCCAGCGCTTCACCGTGCACGGCCCGGACGGGCTGGCTCTGCCCGCCACGGTGGCGCTGCCCGGCCGGCACAACGTGGCGAACGCGCTGCTGGCCGTCGCCACCCTGGTCGCCGCCGGGGTCGACCCGCAGACCGCGGTCGCCGGGGTCTCCGCCTGCGGCGGGGTGCCGGGGCGGCTGGAGCTGGTCAGCGGCGACGCGCCGGTGCGCGGGGTGGTGGACTACGCGCACAAGGCGAATGCGATCGAGGCCGTCCTGGTCGCGCTGCGCGAGCTGAGCATCGGGCGATTGATCTGCGTGATCGGCGCGGGTGGCGACCGGGACCGGGGGAAGCGGCCGGTGATGGGCGCCGCCGCGGCGGAGGGGGCCGACGTGGTGCTGGTGACCGACGACAACCCGCGTACCGAGGACCCGGCCGCGATCCGGGCCGAGGTGCTCGCCGGGGCGTTCGCGGCGAACGCGGCCGCCCGGATCATCGAGGCGCCCGGCCGCCGGGCCGCCATCGCCGAGGCGGTCCGGCTGGCCGAGCCGGGCGACGTGGTGGCGGTGCTGGGCAAGGGGCAGGAGCGCGGCCAGGAGGTCGCCGGCGAGGTGCTCCCGTTCGACGACCGCGTCGAGCTGGCCGAGGCGTTGCGCGCCCGCTTCGGCGACCTGGTGGGTCGACGGTGATCCCGCTGACGCTGGCCGAGGTCGCCTCGGCCGTCGATGGGCGGCTGGTCGTCGCCGACCCGGACGCCCGGGTGACCGGGTCGGTCGAGTTCGACTCCCGCA
Organism: Micromonospora sp. RTP1Z1; assembly: GCF_033804685.1. Lineage (NCBI taxonomy): Bacteria > Bacillati > Actinomycetota > Actinomycetes > Micromonosporales > Micromonosporaceae > Micromonospora > Micromonospora sp. RTP1Z1. The sequence goes on along the minus strand of NZ_JAPFQV010000002.1, from coordinate 69,516 downwards.
AGGTCGCCCCCGGCGGGCTCTTCGTGGCGTTCCCGGGGGAGAAGGTGGACGGGCACGACTACGCCGCCGGCGCGGTCTCGGCCGGCGCGGTGGCGGTGCTCGGCACCCGGGAGGTGCCCGGCGTGCCGATGGTGCTGGTCGACGACGCCCTCGCGGCGATGGGGCGGCTGGCCCGCACGGTGGTCGACCGGCTGCCCGGGCTCACCGTGATCGGGCTGACCGGCTCCTCCGGCAAGACCACCACGAAGGACCTGATCGCCCAGCTCACCGTGCGGCTCGGCCCGACCGTGGCGCCGCCCGGCTCGTTCAACAACGAGCTGGGTCACCCGTACACGGCGCTGCAGGCCGGGCCGGAGACCCGCTACCTGGTGATGGAGAAGGGCGCCCGCGGGGTGGGGCACGTCCGCTACCTCTGCGACGTGGTGCCGCCGCGGATCTCCGTGGTGCTCAACGTCGGGGTCGCGCACATCGGCGAGTTCGGCTCGGTGGAGACCATCGCCCTGGCCAAGGGGGAGCTGGTCGAGGCGCTGCCCGTCGACGGGCTGGCCGTGCTCAACGCCGACGATCCGCTGGTCGACGCGATGGCCACCCGTACCCAGGCCCGAGTGGTCCGGTACGGCGAGGCGCCGCACGCCGACGTCCGGGCGGTGGACGTGACGCTGGACGGGCGGGGCCGGCCGTCGTACACCCTGGTGACCCCGGAGGGCAACGCGCCGGTACGGCTCGGGCTGACCGGACGGCACCAGGTCTCCAACTCCCTCGCCGCCGCGGCGGTGGCCCGCGAGCTGGGGATGCCCCTGGCCGAGTTGGCCGTCGCCCTGGGCGAGCTGGTGTTGCTCTCGACCCGACGGATGGACGTCTTCGAGCGCTCCGACGGGATCACGGTGATCGACGACTCGTACAACGCCAACCCGGCCTCGATGGCGGTCGCGCTGCGGGCGCTGGCCGGCCTGCACGGGCAGGGGCGTACCGTCGCGGTGCTCGGCTACATGGCCGAGCTGGGGACGTTCGAGCGGGAGGGGCACCAGCAGGTCGGCCGGCTCGCGGCCGAACTGGGCGTCGACCGGCTGCTCGTGGTGGGTGAGCCGGCGGCGCAGATCCACGAAGGCGCGACAGCGGTAAGTGACTGGGGAGGAGAGTCGGTGCTGCTCACCGATCAGGCGGCGGCCGTCGAGGTGCTGCGGGGCGAGCTACGTCCGGGTGACGTGGTCTTGGTGAAGGGCTCCCGGTACCGCACCTGGGAGGTGGCGGACGCGCTGCGCGAGACCGCCGGGGAGGGGGTCACCTCATGAGGGCGGTCATCGTCGCCATCGGGGTCGCCTTCCTGATTTCGCTGCTCGGCACCCCGATCGCGATCAAGGTGTTCACCCGGCTGAAGGCCGGCCAGCCGATCCGGGCCGAGGGTCCGGCCATGCACCAGGGCAAGAAGGGCACGCCGACGATGGGCGGCATGGTCTTCATCCTGGCCACGGTCATCGCGTACGTCGCCGGGCACCTTGCCCTGACCACCCTGCCGGACGCCCAGATCGCCCAGGTGGAGCCGACCATCACCGCCCTGGTGCTGCTGGGGCTGATGGTCTTCTCCGGCGCGGTCGGCTTCATCGACGACTTCCTGAAGGTCCGCAAGCGGCACAGCGGCGGGCTGAACAAGCGCGGCAAGCTGGCCGGCCAGATCCTGGTCGGCGCGGTCTTCGGCATCGTCGCGCTGTACTTCCCGAGCACCATGTACGACGCGTCCGGCGCCCGGACCAACGCCGAGACCGTCGGCAGCACCACGCTCAGCTTCATCCGGGACATCCCGGTGCTGGAGATCGGCAAGGTCGCCTCGGTGATCGTGATCATCCTGGTGGTGATGGCGGCGACCAACGGCGTGAACCTCACCGACGGCCTGGACGGCCTGGCCACCGGCGCCTCGGTGATGGTGCTGGCCGCGTACGCGCTGATCGCCTTCTGGCAGTACCGGCACTGGTGCGCGGACCCGAACTACACCGAGGCGTACTGCTACTCGGTCCGGGACCCGCTGGAGATCGCGCTGATCGCCGGGGCGGCGGCCGGCGCCTGTGTCGGCTTCCTCTGGTGGAACACCTCGCCGGCCCGGATCTTCATGGGCGACACCGGGGCGCTCGGCCTGGGCGGCCTGATCGCCGGCATGGCGATGTCCACCCGGACCATTCTGCTGCTGCCGATCATCGGCCTGCTCTTCGTGATCATCACGATGTCCGTGGTGATCCAGATCATCTCCTTCCGGACCACCGGCAAGCGGGTGTTCCGGATGTCGCCGTTGCAGCACCACTTCGAGCTGGCCGGCTGGAGCGAGGTCAACATCGTGGTCCGGTTCTGGATCATCGCGGGCATCGGTGTGGCCATCGCGCTGGGCCTGTTCTACAGCGAGTTCCTCGCCGCGGTCACCTGACCCGGGCGCCGACGGTGGAAGGAGGGGCCCGGGTGGCCCCTCCTTTCGCGTTCCGACACGCCGACCGGGCGGTTGCGCCACGGGCGGACGGCCCCAGCCGCGATGATGGGCGGGTGGGGGAGGAACGAGACACCGAGGGCAGGACCGAGACCCAGACCCGCCGACCACCTCCGGTGACCCGGCCGGCCGAACCGCCCGGCGGGCTGTTCGGGCTGGACGCGGCCGGCGGGCTGGCCGCGCTGCGCGGTCTGCTGGCCCGGCCCCTGGCCTCCTACTATCTGCTGCTGTCCAGTGCGGGCCTGCTGTTGCTGATCGGTCTGACCATGGTCTTCTCGGCGACCAGCGTGAAGGACTACGCCGAGGACGGCGACGCCACCGCGTCCCTGGTCAAGCAGACGATCTTCGCGGTGATCGGCATCGTGGCGTTCTGGGCCTGCCAGCGGCTGCCCGCCCGCACCTTCCGCGCGGTGGGCCGGCCCGCGCTCGGCGTGGCCGTGGCGTTGCTGCTCATCCTCAACGTGCTGGTCGCGCTGGAGGCGCTGTTCCGGGTGGAGTCGGTCGGCCCGCTGCACGCCGAGCTGCTCTGGCTCTTCCTCGGGCCGATCCAGGTCCAGCCCGCCGAGCTGGCCAAGTTCGCGCTGGTGCTGTGGGGCGCCCACGTGCTGGCCCGCAAGGGTGCCGCGCTGGGCTGGTGGAAGGAGCTGGCCACCCCGCTCTTCCCGGTGGTCGGCCTGCTCTTCGTGCTGGTCGGCTACAACGACCTGGGCAGCATGCTCTGCCTGCTGGCCCTGGTCGTCGGCCTGCTCTGGGCGGCCGGGGTGCGGATGCAGATCTTCGCCGTGCTCTCCGCGGTCGGCCTGCTCGGGATCGGCCTGCTGGTCGCGGTGGCCTCGCTCGGCGCCGGCTCCGGCTCGCGCGACGCCGACAACTACCGGCTGGCCCGGCTGACCTCGTTCCTCAACTCGCCCGACCCGAAGACCTGTTTTGAGAACAACTGTTACCAGATCGTCCAGGCCCGCAACGCCATCGAGCACGGCGGCTGGTTCGGCGTCGGGCTGGGCAAGAGCAGCTTCAAGTTCGGCTGGCTGCCCGAGGCGCACAACGACTTCATCTTCGCGATCATCGCCGAGGAGCTGGGCGTGGTCGGCTGCACCGTGGTGCTGGTCCTCTTCGCCGTGCTGGCGTACACCGGGCTGCGGATCGCCCGCCGGGTGGAGGACCCGTTCCGCCGGCTCGCCGCCGCCGGGGTCACCGCCTGGCTGGTCGGCCAGGCGGTGATCAACATCGGTGGCGTCACCGGACTGCTGCCGCTGACCGGCGTGCCGCTGCCGTTCATCTCCGACGGCGGCAGCGCCCTGGTGGTGACCCTGGCGGCGACCGGCATGCTCGCCTCCTTCGCCCGCGCGGAGCCCGACGCGGCCCGAGCCCTGCATGCCCGTCCGCCGGCCCGGTGGGTCCGACTAGTCTGGGCCCCGTTGCCGCCGCTTCCCGGCCGGCGACGCCGCCCGGCGTCGCCACCGGCCGACCGTGGGTCCGTACCCCGGTCCCGGGCGCGGCGGGAGGACGACCAGGCCGCGACCCGCGGCGCCCGGCCGAGCCGGACGCGCGCCGGCACGGCGAGCGAGAGGAGACGCTGATGGGTCAGCTGCGTTCGGTGGTGCTCTGCGGAGGGGGCACGGGTGGCCACATCTACCCGTTGCTGGCCTTCGCCGACTGCCTACGCCGACACGACCCGGGCGTCCGGATCACCTGCCTGGGCACCCCCAAGGGCCTGGAGAACGAGCTGATCCCGCCGGCCGGCTACGACCTGCGGCAGATCCCGGCCTACCAGCTGCCCCGCTCGGTGAACATGAGCCTGGTCCGCACCCCGGACCGGATGTGGAAGGCGGCCCGCGCGGCGGGCAAGGTGATCGACGAGGTCCAGGCCGACGCCGTGGTCGGTTTCGGCGGGTACGTCTCGGTGCCCGGCTACCTCGCCGCCTGGCGGCGCGAGCTGCCGATCGTCATCCATGAGGTGAACGTGCCCCCGGGCGTGGCCAACCGGCTCGGGATGAAGTTCACCAAGAACATCGCCGTGGGCTTCCCGCACCAGCCGGTGCAGGCGGAGTCGCTGCGCGACGCCCGGGTGGTCGGCGTGCCGCTGCGCCGGGGGATCGCCGGGCTGGACCGGGCGGCGATGCGCAACGCCGCGCGGGCCCACTTCGGACTCCGCCCCGACCTGCCGGTGCTCTTCGTCGCCGGCGGCTCGCAGGGCGCCCGCTCGATCAACCTGGCGGTCTCCGGGGTGGCCAAGGAGCTGGCCCGCAACGGCGTGCAGGTGCTGCACGTCATCGGCGCCCGCAACGAGCCGGTGTCGGTCCCCACCGATCTGCCGGTGCCGTATGTGACGGTGCCCTACCTGTCCGAGATGGAGCTGGGCTACGCCGCCGCCGACCTGATGCTGGCCCGGGGCGGGGCGATGACCTGCGCCGAGGTGGCCGCGATCGGGCTGCCCGCCATCTACGTGCCGTACCCGCACAGCAACCAGGAGCAGAAGCGCAACGCGCTGCCGGTGGTGGAGGCCGGCGGTGGGCTGCTCGTCGACGACGCCGAGCTGACCCCGGACTGGCTGGAGCGGACGGTCATCCCGCTGATCCGGGACCCGCAGCGGCTCGCCGTGATGGGCGCCGCCGCGGCCGGGTACGGCCGCCGGGACGGCGACGTCGCGCTGCTGAACTTCGTCTACGAGGCGGTGGCCCGCTGATGCGGACCGTCGCGACGGGAAGGTACGTCTCATGAACACCGCGCAGTTCACCCCCGCCGGCACGCTGACCGCGGAGGACCTGGGTCGGATTCACCTGATCGGGGTGGGCGGGGTCGGCATGACCGGCCTGGCCCGGCTCTTCCTCACCCGGGGTTTGCCGGTCTCCGGCAGCGAGCTGCGGGAGTGGCCGTCCCTGACCGGCCTGCGGGCGCTCGGCGGCACGATCCACATGAGCCACGAGGTGTCCAACCTCGAGGGCGTGGACACCGTGGTCTACTCCTCGGCGATCCCGCAGGACCACCTGGAGATGGTCGAGGCGCGCCGGCGCGGCCTGCGGGTGCTGCACCGCTCCGAGGCCCTGGCGGCGGCGATGACCGGCCGGCGGGCCGTGGCGGTCGCCGGCACGCACGGCAAGACCACCACCACCTCGATGGTGACCATGGTGCTCCAGCAGGCCGGCACCGACCCGTCCTTCGTGATCGGCGGGGAGATCTCCGAGGTGGGCTCCGGCGCCCACCACGGCACCGGCGAGTACTTCGTGGTCGAGGCGGACGAGAGCGACCGCTCGTTCCTGATCTACCGCCCGTACGTCTCGATCATCACCAACATCGAGGCGGACCACCTCAACACGTACGGCGACCTGGCGAACCTGGAGGCGACGTTCGCCGAGTTCGCCCGGCTCACCGACCCGGACGGCTTCATCATCACCTGCGCCGACGACGCGGGCGGGCGGCGGCTGGCCGAGACGCTGCGGGCCGGGGGGCGCCGGGTGTACACGTACGGCGAGTCGCCCGACGCCGACCTGCGGCTGAGCGAGATGGTCTCCTCGGCGCAGGGGGTGCGCTTCCTCGCCGAGATCGACGGCCGTTCGCTGGGCGAGATCCGGCTGCCGGTGCCGGGGCGGCACATGGGGCTGAACAGCGCATCCGCGGTGCTCGCCGCGTACCTGCTGGGGCTGCCGGTGGAAGCGGCGGAGGCCGCGCTGGGCGCGTTCCCCGGCGTCCGGCGGCGCTTCGAGCGCAAGGGCGTCGCGGACGGCGTGCTGGTCTACGACGAGTACGCGTACCACCCGACCTCGATGACGCTGGCCCTGCAGACGTTGCGCGAGGTGGCCGGCGAGGGCCGGTTGATCGTGGTCTTCCAGCCGTACCGGCTGTACCGCACCCGGGACCTGCAGGCCGAGATCGCCGCGGCGCTGGGGATCGCCGACGAGTTGGTGCTGCTGGAGGTCTTCGGCCCGGGTGAGCTGCGGCAGCCCGGCGAGGGCGCGGCCGCGCTGGTCGAGGCGGTGCCGCTGCCGGCGGACCGGAAGGTCTTCGTCGACTCGTGGGACGAGGCGCCGGCCGAGGTGGCCCGCCGGGCCCGACCGGGCGACGTCGTGGTCACCATGGGCGCGCCGCCCATCTCGCTGATGGGCGACCAGCTGCTCGACGCGCTGCTGGCCCGTGCCGGCGGCGCGACGGCTGTGGGCGCCGCCGTCGACACGGACGGCGCGGCCGCCACTGCCGGATGAGTCCCGGCCCGGCCCGCGGCCGGACGCCCGGCCCGGACGGTGGCGCCGGCCGGCGCGGACCGGCGCGGCGTTGGCAGCTGGTCCGGGCCGGCACCGACGCGGTCCCGCCGTCCACCCGGCGGTTCATGGCCCGGGCCCGGCAGCGCCGGATGCGGGCGGCCCTGCCCTGGGCGGTCGCGGCCGGGGTGCTCGCCCTCGCCGGTCTGGTCGCCTGGACCGTGCTGGGCACCGGCCTGTTCGGCGTCCGCGAAGTTCGGGTGGTCGGCGCGAAACTGGTCACCCAGGTCGAGGTGCGGGACGCGGCGGCGGTCCCCGACGACCAGCCGCTCGCCCTGGTGGACCTGGCGGCGACCGCCCGGCGGGTCGGTGCGCTGGCGCCGGTGGAGCGTGCATCGGTGTCCCGCGACTGGCCGGGCGCGCTGGTGATCCGGGTGGTGGAGCGGACGGCGGTGGCGGCGGTCCCGCAGGGGGAGCAGTTCGCCGTGATCGACCGCGCCGGCGTGGTCTTCCGGACCGTGTCCGAGGCCCCGGACGCGCTGCCGCTGGTCCGGGTCGGCAGGCCGGCGCCGGACGACCCGGGCACCCGGGCGGGGCTGGCGGTGCTCGCCGCGCTGAGCCCGCAGCTCCGGGCCCAGCTGGTGTCGGTGGACGTGGCCGGGCTGGCCCGGATCACGCTGCGGCTGCGGCCCGACCGGACGGTGGTCTGGGGGGACGCCACCCGGGGCGCCGACAAGTCGCGGGTGGCGACCGCGCTGCTGGGTCGGCAGGCCGACACGATCGACGTGAGCGCGCCGGACGTGGTCACCTTCCAGTGATCCGCCGGTCGGCGGGGGGTGTCCGGCGGCCGGCGGGACGTGACTCGTCCCGCTATGGGCGGCGACACGCCGGGCGGGTCCTTGGCTCTCGGCGTGGAGGCGCTTACGTTGCCCCGAAGAGGATCAGTGGTTGACATAACTGTAAGCCTCTAGTAGAGGGTGAGGGTTTCGGCCCGCAGCCTCGCCGGAAACTGCGTCGACCGCTGGTCTGGCAAAGCCGTGTGGGGTCGGCCCATGCCAATCTCGAAGGGAAAGGACCGGAGATGACACCTCCGCACAACTACCTGGCGGTCATCAAGGTCGTCGGCATCGGGGGTGGCGGCGTCAACGCCGTCAACCGGATGATCGAGGTTGGGCTCAAGGGCGTCGAGTTCATCGCGATCAACACCGACGCGCAGGCGCTGCTGATGAGTGACGCCGACGTCAAGCTCGACGTGGGCCGGGAGCTGACCCGGGGCCTCGGCGCCGGGGCCAACCCGGACGTCGGCAAGAACGCCGCCGAGGACCACCGCGACGAGATCGAGGAGGTGCTCAAGGGCGCCGACATGGTCTTCGTGACCTGCGGCGAGGGCGGCGGCACCGGTACCGGCGGCGCGCCGGTGGTGGCGAACATCGCCCGCAAGCTCGGCGCGCTGACCATCGGCGTGGTCACCCGGCCGTTCTCGTTCGAGGGCAAGCGCCGCCAGGTGCAGGCCGAGTCCGGCATCGACGAGCTGCGCAACCAGTGCGACACGCTGATAGTCATTCCGAACGATCGGCTGCTCGCGCTCGGCGACCGCAACATCTCCATGATGGACGCCTTCCGGACCGCCGACCAGGTGCTCCTCTCCGGTGTCCAGGGCATCACCGACCTGATCACCACCCCGGGTCTGATCAACCTGGACTTCGCCGACGTCAAGAGCGTGATGAGCGGCGCCGGCAGCGCGCTGATGGGCATCGGTAGCGCCCGCGGCGAGAACCGCGCGGTCGAGGCGGCCGAGGCGGCCATCTCCAGCCCGCTGCTGGAGCAGAGCATGGACGGCGCGCGCGGCGTGCTGCTCTCCATCGCGGGCGGCTCCGACCTGGGCCTGTTCGAGATCAACGACGCGGCCCAGCTGGTCACCGACGCGGCGCACCCGGACGCCAACATCATCTTCGGTGCGGTCATCGACGACGCCCTGGGTGACGAGGTCCGGGTGACCGTGATCGCGGCGGGCTTCGACGGGGGCACGCCCTCGTACAAGGCGGCCGAGCCGACCCGCAAGCCGAACCAGAACCAGCCGTCGCAGCCCAGCACGCCGGTCGCGCCGCCGGCCACCATGCCGGCGCCGCAGCAGCCGCCGCGCCGGGTGCTCTTCGACGACGTGGACGTGCCGGACTTCCTCAAGAACGGCTCCTGAGCCGCGCCGATGACGGAGCCACCAGCCACGGTACGACCGGATCGTCGGGCCGAGCTCGCGGCCGGGCTCGCCCTGGTGCGGGCCCGGATCGCCGACGCCTGCGCCGCCGCCGGCCGGGACCGCGCCGAGGTCACCATGATCGCGGTGACCAAGACCTACCCGGCCGGCGACGTGGTGGCGCTCGCCGGGCTCGGCGTCGTCGACGTGGGGGAGAACCGTGACCAGGAGGCGGCCGCCAAGGCCGCCGAGGTGGCGGCGGCCGGAGTGACGCCGCGCTGGCACTTCATCGGCCAGTTGCAACGCAACAAGTGCCGTTCGGTGGTCCGGTACGCCGACGTCGTGCAGTCGGTCGACAGCGTCCGGCTGGCCGGGGCGCTGGACGCCGCGGCGGCGGCCGGCCGGGATCGGGAGCTGCCGCTGGACGTGCTGGTCCAGGTCAGCATCGACGGGGACCCGGCCCGGGGCGGGGCGCTGCCGGACTCGGCCGACCCGGACCGCGGCCTCGGCCCGGTGGCGGAGGCGGTGGCCGGCGCGGGGGCGCTGCGGCTGGGTGGGTTGATGGCGGTGGCGCCGCTGGGCTGGGAGCCGGAGCGGGCGTTCGCCCGGCTGGCCGAGGTGACGGGGTGGTTCCGCCGGCGGCATCCGGCGGCGACCATGCTGTCGGCCGGGATGAGCGGGGATCTGGAAACTGCGATCGGATACGGCGCGACACATGTCCGCGTCGGCAGCGCGTTGCTCGGAATGCGCCCCACGCTGCGGTAGCCTGACCACGAAGAAGCAAATTACATCAGTGTTGTTAGGAACGGCGTCCCGTTGTCAGGGGCATGGCGGGCGGACCGCGAATCGCACGTCACGGGATTGCCGATCCGGTCCGGTGGGCATCGTTGTCCACTCGTGATCAAGCGACACGGCACGGGGGTGCGTGCCGCACGGCGGACGGAAGGGCGCGGGATGGGTGCACTGCGCAAGGCGGGGGTCTGGCTCGGTCTTGTCGAAGAGGACGACGAGCGGGCGTACGAGGACGGCGGCTACGACAAGGGTGGCTACCGCGACTCGCGCTACCGGTCGAGTCGTTACTCCGAGGAGTTCGCCGACGAGGAGGACGACGAGTCGGAGGAGCCTCCGGCGCGGCGGCGGGGCGGCGATCGGGGCCGGCTGACCGAGCGTGCGGCGAGCCGGGCGGCGGAGGCCGACCGCGCCGACGGCGAGCGGTCGGAGCGGTCGGAGCGGGTCGAGCGGTCCAGCGTCCGGTCGATCACCCGGTCGGGGGCCGGGGAGACGTCCGGTGCGCTGACCTACCACACCCGGGACAACCTCGCCCTAGCGCCGCAGGTCCAGTCCCGCGAGCGGGCCGTGGTGGCGGAGGAGGAGCAGCGCTACCAGATCACCACACTGCACCCCACCACCTACCGCGAGGCGCGCACCATCGGCGAGCACTTCCGGGACGGCGTGCCCGTGATCATCAACCTCACCGAGATGGACGAGGCGGACGCCCGCCGGCTGGTGGACTTCGCCGCCGGGTTGGCGTTCGGGCTGCGCGGTACGATCGAGCGCGTGACCAACCGGGTGTTCCTGCTCTCACCGGCCAATGTCCAGGTCACCGCGGAGGACAAGGCCAAGATCGCTGAGGGTGGCTTTTTCAGCCTGAGCTAGCCCGCCCGACCGAGGGACGTCGCCTGCCGTGTTGTCGATCCTGTTCCAGGTGCTCTACCTGCTCGTTTACCTGTTCCTGCTTGTGCTCTTAGCCCGATTTGTCCTCAGCGCCGTTCTCGCGTACGGTCGCCGCTGGCAACCGGGACGCAGAGCCTCGGCGGGACTGGAATCGGTGTGGAGCGTCACTGATCCGCCTCTGCGGACGTTGAGGCGTGTGATCCCACCACTGCGAATTGGTAGCGTGAGCATCGACCTGGCCTCTCTTGTGCTCCTGGTTATCCTGTTCGTGCTGATGAGGTTTGTGTTAGATCCGCTGATCAGGACCTTCTCCTGACCAGCGCGCGCTTTCGCGGCCGCAACTGACCCGAGGAGTTTCGATGCCGCTGACCCCGGCCGACGTCCACAACGTCGCCTTCAAAAAACCACCGATCGGTAAGCGGGGGTATGACGAGGAGGAGGTCGACGCCTTCCTGGACGAGGTCGAGCGCGAGCTCGCCCGTCTGATCGAGGAGAACAACGAGCTGCGCGCCCAGGTGGAGCGCGGCGGCCGTGGCCCCGCCCCCGCCGGCCCCGGCGGCGACCCCCGTCTCGCGGCGGAGCTCAACGACGTCAAGGGCCAGCTGGACCGGGTGCAGCGCGACAAGGCGGCCGCCGAGCAGGCGGCCCGGGCGATGCAGGCCGAGCTGGAGCAGGTCCGCACCCAGGGCGGCCCGGCCGCCGGCGCGGACGGCGAGCAGCAGGCGCTGCGGGTGCTGATGATGGCCCAGCGCACCGCTGACGACCACGTGTCGGACGCCCGCCGCGAGGCCGACCAGCTGCTCTCCGAGGCCCGTTCCAAGGCCGAAGAGGTCACCCGCGAGGCCCGCGCCAAGGCCGACGCGCTGGAGCGCGACGCCCGCCAGCGGCACCAGGAGGCCATGGGTGGCCTGGACGCCAAGCGGACCGCCCTGCAGAAGCACATCGAGGAGCTCAAGCAGTTCGAGCGGGAGTACCGCACGCGGCTCAAGGCGTACCTGGAGAGCCAGCTGCGGGACCTCGACGGCCGGGCCCAGGGCCTGGATGCCGAGGTCAACCGCACCGAGGGCAATCGCTCCGGTGGCGGCAGCAACGGCCTCGCCGCCGCAGGCCTCGCCGGCCCGTACGGTGGCGGTCGCTCGGGCTCGCTCGAGTCCGGCCGCTGATCCCGTCGGCGGCCGTCCCCGCGACGGCCGCCGACCGCTCGCAGACCGACCCTACGCGGCGGGAGGTGAGCCGTGATCGTCGCCAGCATCCCGCTCATCCTCGTCGCCGTGGTGCTCCTGGTGGCCGGGTTGGCCGGTGGGTCCAGCCTGCTGCTGATCATCTCCATCGCGGCCAGCCTGCTGGCCGCCGTCGCTCTCGTCGTGGGCGCCCGCAGGGCGACCGCCACCCGGGCGACGACGGACCGGGGCACCGGGCCGCGCGATCGCACCCGGACCGGTCCGGTCGGCTCCCCGACCGGGTACGGCCCCCCGCCCAGGGAGCCGGACATCCCGGTCCAGCACGTTCCTTCGACGGACGGCTCCGGCGGGCCCGGGTGGCGGCAACCGCCCGAGCCGCCGGTGGCCGACCCGTTCGCCCCGCCGACGCAGCGGGACCAGCGCTTCGACGCCGCGCCCCCGGGCTTCGACGCCGTGCCGTCGCGCGTCGACGGCCCCTTCCCCGACTCGCCATCGCCGACCTCGCCGGCCGGCGACGGCCCGCTCCCGGACGAGCCGCCGGTCCAGCAGAGGTCGCCGGACGAGGCCGCGCGGGTCGCCCGGCTCGACGCGGAGGTGCGCGTGGTCGACTGCCGTCCGCGTTACCACCTGGCCGACTGCCCGCACCTGGTCGGGCGCGACGACGAGCCGCTGCCCGTCTCCGAGGCGGTCGAGCTGGGCTTCACGCCGTGCGCGTACTGCGCGCCGGACCTCGTCCTGCTCGACGACGCGCGTCCGGCCTGAGCGCGGACGACCATGGACGAGACGCTCACCGTCGCCGTACGGGTGAAGCCCGGTGCCTCCCGAGCCCGGGTCGGCGGCCGCTTCGACGGTCCGCACGGGCCGGCCCTGGTGATCGCCGTGAACGCCCCGGCGGTCGACGGCCGGGCCACCGAGGCGGCCCGCCGGGCACTCGCGGACGCCCTGGGCGTCCGGGCGGCGGCGGTCTCGCTGCGCACCGGCGCGGCCAGCCGCGACAAGCTCTTCCTGGTCGATCGCCCGTCGTCGGAGCTGCCCGGGATGCTGCGCCGGCTGCGCGACGGATCGGCCGAGTGAGGGCCGCCCGGGCCGGCCGCGGATGACCCCGGGGCTGGACCTCGCCCTGCTGCTCGGCGCGGCCGTCCTGCTGGTGGCGGTGGGCGCGGTGCGGTTCTCCACCCGGCTCGGGGTGCCCAGTCTCCTGGTCTATCTCGCGCTCGGGGTGGCGATCGGCGAGGCGGGCCTGGGTATCCGCTTCGACGACGTCGAACTGACCCGGGTGCTCGGGTTCTGCGCCCTCATCGTGATCATCGCGGAGGGCGGGCTGAGCGCCCGGTGGAGCACCGTGCGGCCGGTGCTCGGGCTGGCCGCCGCGCTCTCCACGGTCGGCGTGGTGGTCAGCATCGTGGTCGTCGGGCTGGTGGTGCACCTGCTGCTCGGCCTGGACTGGCGGCTGGCGCTGCTCTACGGCGCGGTGCTCTCCTCCACCGACGCGGCGGCCGTCTTCGCCACCCTGCGCCGGCTGCGCCTGCCGCCCCGGCTGGTGGCCACCCTGGAGGCCGAGTCGGGCATGAACGATGCCCCGGCGGTGATCCTGGTGGTGCTGCTGTCCCGGGCCGGCCCCGCCGCCCACCCCTGGTGGTACGAGATCCTCCTGGTCGGGTACGAGCTGGGCGTCGGCGCGGCGGTCGGGGTGGCGGCCGGGATCACCGGTCGGTGGGCACTGCGCCGGGCCGCGCTGCCCTCGGCGGGGCTCTACCCGATCGCGGTGGTGGGCTTCACCGTGCTCGCGTACGCCGCCGGGGCGGTGCTGCACGCTTCCGGCTTCCTCGCCGTGTACGTCGCCGGGGTGCTGCTCGGCAACGCGCGGCTGCCGCACCGCCAGGCCATCCTGGGCTTCGCCGACGGGCTGGCCTGGCTGGCCCAGATCGGCCTCTTCGTGCTGCTCGGCCTGTTGGTCGCGCCGAGTCGGCTGGACGCGGCGGTGCTGCCCGCGGTGGTGGCCGGTCTGGCCCTGGTGCTGGTCGCCCGGCCGCTGTCGGTGGCGGTCTCCGCGCTGCCGTTCCGGATCGGCCTGCGCGAGCAGGCCTTCCTGTCCTGGGCCGGGCTGCGCGGCGCGGTGCCGATCGTGCTGGCCACGATCCCGCTCTCCGAGCGGGTTCCGGGGGCGGACCGGCTCTTCGACGCGGTCTTCGTGCTGGTGGTGATCTTCACGCTGGTGCAGGCCGGGACCCTCGCCCCGGCGGCCCGCCGGCTCGGGGTGACCGCCCCGGCCGAGGCGGCCGAGATCCGGGTCGATACGGCCCCGCTGGAGCGGATGCGGGCGGACCTGCTCCAGCTCGAGGTGCCGTCGGGGTCCCGGCTCGGCGGCGTGCACGTGGACGAGCTGCGGCTGCCGGTGGGCGCGTCGGTGACCCTGGTGCTGCGCGACGGGGTGGGCTTCGTGCCCGGGCCGGACACCCGGCTCAAGGTCGGCGACAGCCTGCTCATCGTCGCCACGGCGGAGGTACGGGACGAGGCGGAGCGGCGGCTGCGGGCGGTCAGCCGCCGGGGTCGGCTGGCCCGGTGGTTTGGCGAGTACGGCGAGGACCGGGACGAATAATCTGCTAGCGTTCCTTTTGCCCTGATTGGTGGCTGTTCGGGGCTGAATCGCGGAGCAACGGTGCGGCACGTTGTCGGACGCCCGTACGTTCCGTATTCTTGCCACCCTCCGGAGTGCGCGGCCCTGGTCGCCGTGCGCCCGTTTCGTACACGGGGACGCCCACGCCGGTGGCCCCTGCCCAGGCACCGCACCGCCGACCGCCGCGCATCCGCGCGGCCGAGGGAGCTGACGATGGCTAAGCCAGCCGATACCAGGACCGCCGGCCGCAAGCCGGTGGCGAAGGCCACCCGCAGCGCGGCGGAGACCGAGAAGATCCGGGCGGCCCTGGCGGCCCGGCGCGACGAGTTGCGAGCCGAGTACGATCAGACGCTGAGCGAGATCACCGAGCTGCAGCGCGACCGGCTGACCGACTCGGCCGGGGACGACCAGGCCGACACCGGCACCAAGACGTTCGAGCGCGAGCAGGAGATCTCACTCGCCAACAGCATCCTGGAACGGATCACGCAGGTCGAGCGGGCCCTGGAGCGGCTCGACGAGGGTGGTTACGGCTGGTGCGAGCGGTGCGGCAACCCCATCCCGGTGGAGCGCCTCGCCGCCTTCCCGTCGGCCACCCTCTGCGTGACCTGCAAGCAGCTGGAGGAGCGGCGCTAGGCCCGCTCCCGGGGGGCGGAGTGAGACCGTGAGGGATCACCGCCAAGAGTGTCGATGGGGAGCAGATGACCGCAGCACCGCCCGCCGGAGCCGGCACCGCTGAGTCGGGCGGCGGCACGCCCCGACGTCGAGCGGTCGGGGTCCTCCTCGGCGTCGCTCTGGTCGCGCTCCTGGCCGACCTGGTCACCAAGCAGCTCGCGCTCTCCGCGCTCACCGGCCGCGGGCCGGTGTCGCTGCTCGGCGGCACGGTCTACCTGACCCTGACCCGCAACAGCGGTGCGGCGTGGAGCATCGGCGCCGGGCACACCTGGGTCTTCCCGCTGATCACCATCGGCGTGATCGCCTGGATCGCCTGGATGGCGGTGCGGCTGCGGTCGCTGCCGTGGGCGGTCTCCCTCGGCCTGGTGCTGGGCGGGGCGCTCGGCAACCTCACCGACCGGATCTTCCGCGCGCCCGGCCACTTCGTCGGGCACGTCGTCGACATGATCAGCCTCTTCGACCCGTACGGGCAGGTCTGGCCGGTGTTCAACCTGGCCGACAGCTCCCTGGTCTGCGGCGTGATCCTGGCCGTGCTGCTGGAACTGACCGGCCGGCAGCGCGACGGCGGGCGCGTCGGCCGTCGCGCTGCCGGCGAGCCGGCGGAGTCCGGCGCCGGGGCGGCCACCGGCAGCGAGCAGCGGGAGCGGGCATGACCTCGGCCTTTGCCGCCGGCGGCGACCAGCGCTCCCTGCCCGTGCCGGACGGCCTCGACGGCATGCGGCTGGACCAGGCCGTGTCCCGGCTCTTCGGGCTCTCCCGGACCGCCGCCGCGGCCCTGGTCGACGCCGGGGACGCGCTGGTCGACGGCACCGTCCGGGCCAACTCGCACAAGGTCAAGGCCGGCTCCTGGCTGGAGGTGACCCTGCCCGCCGCGATCGCCCCGCCGACCGTGGTCCCGCAGGCCGTGCCCGGCCTGACCGTGGTTTACGCCGACGACGACATCGTGGTGGTGGACAAGCCGGTCGGCGTCGCCGCCCATCCCAGCCCCGGCTGGACCGGCCCGACCGTGATCGGCGCGTTGGCCGCGATCGGGCACCGGATCTCCACCAGCGGCGCCGCCGAGCGGCAGGGCGTGGTGCACCGGCTCGACGTGGGCACCACCGGGATCATGGCGGTGGCCAAGAGCGAGCAGGCGTACACCGCGCTGAAGCGGGCCTTCAAGTACCGCGAGGTGGAGAAGCGCTACCACGCCGTGGTGCAGGGCCACCCGGACCCGCTGCGCGGCACCATCGACGCGCCGATCGACCGGCACCCGCACCACGACTACCGCTGGGCGGTGGTCAGTGGAGGCAAGCCGAGCATCACCCACTACGACACCCTCGAGGCGTTCCCGGCGGCGAGCCTGCTCGACGTGCGCCTGGAGACGGGGCGCACCCACCAGATCCGGGTGCACTTCTCGACCCTGCGCCACCCGTGCGTCGGCGACATCACGTACGGGGCCGACCCGACCCTGTCGGCCCGGCTCGGGCTGGGCCGGCAGTGGCTGCACGCCCGCTCGCTGAGCTTCCAGCACCCGCGCACGGGCGACGAGGTCACCTTCGTCAGCGACTACCCGGACGACCTGGCGCGCGCGCTGGACGTCCTGCGCGACTGACCCGCGCCCGACCCACCGACCGCCCGACGAGGGGATCCCCCGTGCCCGCCGACCTCCCGCCGCGCCCGCGCCGCGGGATGTCGCGGTCCGCGGTGCTGACCTGGGTGGCGCTGCTCTGCGCGGTGGCGGTCCTGGTCACCGCCGCCCGGGCCGAGCGGCGCCAGCCGGTGGGGGACCGCACGGTCGGCGAGGTCACCCGGGTCGGCGTGGCGGCCGGCGACCCGGTCCCGGCGTACCTGCGCGCCGCGGCCGAGGAGCTGGCCCGGCTGACCGACGCCACCGGACCGACGAGCGGCACCTACGCGCTGGTCGCCTTCTCGGCGTACCTGACCCCGCAGCGGGTCGCGGCGACGCTGGGCGGGGCGCCGGTCTCCGCGGTGGTCGCCCGGGTGCCGCTGCCCGGCCGGCAGACCGAGATCGTCCGGATCGCCGCGCTGCGCGTACCGCAGGACGTGGTGGCCGGGATGGCCGAGGTGGCGGCGCGCAAGGACGGGGAGGCCGCCGACTACCGGGCGCGCGTCGTCGCCCCGGCCGCGTCCGCCGACGGCGAGCTGCGCCGCTGGTACGAGACCGGCGCGCGGGTCTCGGCCGAGGAGGCGGCGGCGTACCGGTCGGGCTGCGCCTGCGTGTACGCGGCGGTGATCCGCGCCACGTCCGACGCGCTGCGCGGCCTGGCCGCCCGGCCCGGGGTGCGGGCCGTCGACCCGGCCCCCGAGGTGAGCCGGCTGGACCGCACGGTCTTCACCCCGCCGTTGCCCGAGCAACGGGACGTGGCCCGGCCGCCGGCCGACGCGGGGCTGGCCGCCACGCCGGCCGGGCCGGCCCCTCCGGTGGGCGATTCGTCGGAAGCCGCACCGACGGTGATTGCCTCCTCACCCGGCGTCGGCGGACCGGCGCCGGGCGGAACGCCGCCCGGCACCGTCCCCACCTCCCCGGACGCGGCCGGCGGCGGCGCGCCGACGGGGTACCGGTGAGCATCCCCACCCGGGGATGTGCGCGGATGGGTGTGGTCCGCATAGGGTTTCGTTCGTAGCCTGTCAGGCGGAGATCGATGTGTGGCTGGGGAGGGCGACCTTGGACGGCAGCGAAACCGGCTGGGGTCGGCAGGGTGAGCCGGCACCGCGGTGGCGGGCGCTGCTCGACCGGGCCCGGCTCGGCGGCCGCGGCGCGGAGCAGGCCGAGGCCGACCGCCGCGCCGAGGAGCTGGCGGCGCTGCCTCCCGAGCCGCTGGCCGGGCGGGGCCCGGGCACCGGCTGGTCGGGGCGTGCGCCGGCGATCGGGCATCCCGCCGAGCTGTCGTACGGCGCGGAGCCCGCCTACCGCGTCGAGGCGACCTACCGGGTCGAGCCGGCCTACCGCGTGGACCCCGGGTACCAGGCCGAGCCGCGCTACCGGGCGGAGCCGGCCCCCGGCACGGAGCCGCCCTACGGCACGGAGCGGTCCTATCCGGTGGAGCCCGGTCCCGCCGCGGAGCCCGCCTACCGGGCCGACCCGTCGTACCGGGCCGACCCGTCGTACCGGGCGGAGCCGGAGCCGGACCACCCCGACCGCGGGTCGCACCGGGGATCGGCCTCCGTCGAGTCCCGGTACGCGGTCCTGGACAACGGCTACCGGCACGACCCCCCGCCGGTCGAGTCCCGGTACGCGCTGCTGGACGACGACCGCTACCGGCCGGAGCCGGCCCATCAGCCGCCGGAGCCGGTCGTACCGGCGCCGGCCGCGTACCAGCCGCCGGCCGTCGCCGACTCCTACCCGGCCCGGATCGAGGCGGCCCACGTCGAGTGGCGGGCCCCGGCCCCGGAGAGCGAGCTGGACCGGGCCGCCGGGGTGCTCCGCCGCGAGCTGGGCAGCCCCCGGGTGCTCGCCTTCGCCAATCCGAAGGGCGGGGTGCACAAGACCACCGCCACCGTGCTCGCCGCCGCCACCGTGGGCAGCGTCCGCGGTCGCGGGGTGCTCGCCTGGGACGACAACGAGCTGCGCGGCACCCTCGGCCTGCGCGCCGGCAGCGCCCGACACGCCCGGACCATCCGGCACCTGATCCAGGATCTCGCTCAGATCGAGATCATGGAGGGCGCCATCCTGCTGGAACACCTCGACGACTACCTGCGGCACGCCTCCGACGGCTCGTACGACGTGCTGGCCGGCGAGGAGAGCCCCCGGTTCGCCCAGCGGCTGGACCAGTTCACCGTGAAGCGGGTGTTGGAGCTGCTGCGGCGCACCCACGACGTGGTCTGCGTGGACACCGGCAACAACGTGGAGAGCCCGAACTGGCGTACCGTCATGCAGGCCGCCGACCAGCTCGTGGTGACCACCGTGCCGCGCGAGGACGCCGCGTTCAGCGCGGACTGGATGCTCGACCTGCTGCACGAGGTGGGGATGGGGGAGCTGGCCGACAACGCGGTCACCCTGATCTCCTGTCCGACGCCGGGCCGTACATCGCTCCAGGACGACCTGGAGCGGCACTTCGCCACCCGGACCCGGGCGGTCGCCGTGGTGCCGTACGACCCGGCGCTCGAGACCGGCTCGTCCATCGAGTACGACCAGCTCCAACCGGAGACCCGGCAGGCCTGGCTCAAGGCCGCCGCGGTGATGCTGGAGCCGTTCTCCCGCTGACCGCCACCACCGCCCCACGACGGGCCGGCGCCTGAGAGGATCATCGGGTGAGTTCGCACACCCCTGATCCCGAGCGGGCCGCGCACCGGCCGGACGAGCCCGGCCGAGCCGGCGCCGAGCCCGAGGCCGAGCAGCGTTCCGTCGACCCACCCGCCGGCCTGCCGGTGCCGGCCGGCACCCCGGCCGGCGCGCCTGGGGCCGACCCGTTCGCCTGGGCCGGTCCGGGGGCCGAGCACCGCCCGGCGACGGTCGCCGGGCCCGCCGTGACCGTCCGGCCCGCCCGCGGGGTACGCCGGACCGTCGGGGTGACCCTCGGCGTCGCGCTCCTGCTCACCGTCCTGGGCGCCCCGCTCGGGCTGCTCTGGGCGGCCGTCGCGCCGGACATCCCGGTGGTGAAGACCGCCGAGGGGGCGGTCTACGCCACGCCCCAGCCGGAGCAGCCGATCGCCGCCGACGGCTGGTTCAGCCTGCTCGGGCTCGGCTTCGGCGTGCTCGCCGCGATCGCCCTGTGGTTCCTGCTGCGCCGCCGTCGCGGCCCGGCCGGACTGCTCGCCGGCACGCTGGGCGGCCTCGGCGCGGCGGTGGTGGCCTGGCCGCTCGGCCGGCGGATCGGCCTGTCGACCTACCAGCGGCTGCTGGACACCGCGCCCGACGGGCGGGCCTTCACCAAGCCGGCCGACCTGCGGGCCGGCGGCGTGGACTGGCTCCTCCGCGTGCTGCCGGTCCCGCACGGCAACCTGCTGCTGCCCGCCTTCGGCGCCGCCGTGACGTACACCCTGCTGGCCGGCTGGTCCCGCTGGCCGTCGCTGCGTCCGGAACCCGAGCCTCAGTGGGCCTGGCCGCAGGACGGCCCGGCCGCTGGCGCGGGGCTCAGTTCGGCGCCGGAGGACCGGCCAGCTCGCTCAGCGGCACCGGAACCGCCCGGACCTGGCGCAGCAGAGCCGCCTCGCGGCTGAGCAGCCGCAGCTCGGCGCGGAGCCGGCCGGCGGTGTCGTCGATGGCCAGCAGGCGCTGGCGGTCGGCGACGGTCAGCGCGGCCGTGGCGGCGACCAGGTGCGACAGCACCGTCGGGTCCTCCGGCAGCTGCTCGGAGATGTCCTGCGGGTCCGGCCGGATCAGCCCGAGATACTGCCGGAAGACCGAGATCACCCGGGCGGCGAGCAGGTCGGTGACCTCGTCCGTCCCGGCCGGCTCGGGCAGCCACTCCACCTCGGCGGTCAGGTAGGGCTCGGCGTCGGCGTCGACATCGGCGATCCGGAACCGCCGGCGCCCGACGGTGACGATGTCGAACCCGCCGTCGGCCAGCTCGGTGACCTGCCGCAGCTCGGCGGTGCAGCCCACCTCGTGCAGGGTCACGTCCCCGTCGGGGACGGGCCGGCCGGGCGGCCCGGCCGGGGCGGCCTCCCAGCCGGACTGGATCGCCACCACGCCGAACTCGCGCGGCGCCCCCTCGGGCAGCCCGACCAGGTGTCGCACCAGCGCCCGGTAGCGCTCCTCGAAGATGTGCAGCGGCAGCACCAGCCCCGGGAAGAGCACCGTTCCGAGCGGAAACACCGGCAGCCGTACGGTCACCCGTCGAGCGTAGTCCGATCGGCGCCCGTCGGCGTGTCCCGGCTCACCGTCCCGGCTCACCGTCCCGGCTCACCGTCCCGGCGTTCGGGCGGCGCGGGTCGGGTCCGGACCGGCCGCCTAGACTCGCAAGGGTGTTGAATCGGATCGACCTGCGCGGCGGGGTTCGTGACCCGCGCCGCCTGCTGCCCCGTGCCCAGCTCGACGTGTCGGTGGCCGTCGAGCGGATCCGCCCGCTGGTGGAGGCGGTCGGGGAGCATGGTTACCCGGCGATCCGGGCGGCGAGCGAGCGGTTCGACGGCATCTCCCCGGAGCGCCTGCGGGTGCCGGCCGAGGCGATCAAGGAGGCCGAGGGGACCCTCGACCCGCAGGTCCGCGCCGCCCTGCTGGAGTCGATCACCCGGGCCCGCAAGGTCCACGCCGACCAGCGGCGCAGCGACCACACCACCCAGGTGGTGCCCGGCGGCACGGTGACCGAGCGCTGGGTGCCCGTCGACCGGGTCGGCCTCTACGTCCCGGGTGGCCTGGCGATGTACCCGTCGACCGTGGTGATGAACGTGGTGCCCGCCCAGACGGCCGGGGTCCGCTCGCTGGTCGTGGTCAGCCCGCCGCAGCTGGACAACGGCGGCCTGCCCGACCAGCGGGTCCTCGCGGCCTGCGCGCTGCTCGGCGTCGACGAGGTGTACGCCGTCGGCGGCGCCCAGGCGGTGGCGATGCTCGCGTACGGCTCGACCGTCGACCCGGACGGCGCGGAGCGCTGCGAGCCGGTCGACATGATCACCGGCCCGGGCAACATCTGGGTCACCGCCGCCAAGCGGCTGCTGCGCGGCGTGGTCGGCATCGACGCCGAGGCCGGCCCGACCGAGATCGCCGTACTGGCCGACGACAGCGCCGACCCGGCGCACGTCGCCGCCGACCTGATCAGTCAGGCCGAGCACGACCCGCTCGCCGCCAGCGTGCTGGTCACCCCGTCGGTCGCGCTCGCGGACGCGGTCGAGCGGGAGCTGGCCCGGCAGGTCCCGGCCACCAAGCACGTCGAACGGGTCACCACCGCGCTCACCGGCGAGCAGAGCGGCGTCGTCCTGGTCGACGACCTCGAGGCCGGACTGCGGGTGGTCGACGCGTACGCGGCGGAGCACCTGGAGATCCAGACCGTCGACGCCCGCGAGTGGGCGCTGCGGGTGCGCAACGCCGGGGCGATCTTCGTCGGCGCCTGGTCGCCGGTGTCGCTCGGCGACTACTGCGCCGGCTCCAACCACGTCCTGCCCACGGGCGGCTGTGCCCGGCACTCCTCCGGGCTGTCGGTGCAGTCCTTCCTGCGCGGGGTGCACCTGGTGGAGTACACCCAGGAGGCGCTGCGGGACGTCGCCCCGCACGTGGTCACCCTGGCGACCGTGGAGGACCTGCCGGCGCACGGCCAGGCGGTCAGCGCCCGGTTCCCCGGAGGGTCCTCGTGACCAGCCTGGACGACCTGCCGATCCGCGACGACCTGCGCGGGCTGAAGCCGTACGGGGCACCGCAGCTCGACGTGCCGGTGCGGCTGAACACCAACGAGAACTCCCACCCGGTGCCCGAGCCGGTGGTGGACGCGATCGGCAAGGCCCTCGCGGCGGAGCTGCGCGACCTCAACCGCTACCCGGACCGGGACGCGGTGGCGCTCCGCGCCGACCTGGCGGAATACCTGGGCCACGGGCTCACCGTCGATCAGGTCTGGGCGGCCAACGGCTCCAACGAGATCCAGCAGCAGCTGCTGCAGGCGTTCGGCGGCCCGGGGCGCACCGCGCTCGGCTTCGCCCCGGCGTACTCGATGCACCCGCTGCTGGCGCTCGGCACCGGCACCGGCTGGATCCCGGCGCGGCGCGGCGCCGACTTCGGGCTGACCGCCGCCGACGCGGTGGCCCAGGTGCGGGAGCACCGCCCCGACGTGGTCTTCCTCTGCTCGCCGAACAACCCGACCGGCACCGCGCTCGATCCGACGGTAGTCGCCGCGGTGCTGGCCGAGGCGCCGGGCATGGTGGTCGTCGACGAGGCGTACGCCGAGTTCGCCCGGCCGGGCACGGTCAGCGCCCTGGCCGTGCTGCCCGGCCACCCGCGGCTGGTGGTGACCCGGACGATGAGCAAGGCGTTCGGCTTCGCCGGCGGCCGGCTGGGCTACCTGGCGGCCGACCCGGCGGTGGTGCAGGCGGTGCAGCTCGTCCGCTTGCCGTACCACCTCTCCGCGCTCACCCAGGCCGCCGCCCGCGCGGCGCTGGCCCACCGCGACGCCCTGCTCGGCACGGTCGCTGCGATCATGGAGCAGCGCGACCGGATCGTCGTCGAGCTGCGCGCCCGGGGCCACCGGGTCGCCGACAGCGACGCCAACTTCGTGCTCTTCGCCACCGGCGGCGACCAGGCCGCCGCCTGGCGCACCCTGCTGGAGCACGGCGTGCTGGTCCGCGACGTCGGCCTGCCCGGCTGGCTGCGGGTCACCGCCGGCACCGCCGCCGAGACCGACGCCTTCCTCCGTGCGCTGGAGAACCTGTGAGCGCGAGGAGCGCAGCGCAGCGGAGCCCGCAGTCGTGAACGAAAGGTTGCCCAGCATGAGCAGGACCGCCCGGGTGGAGCGGATCACCAAGGAGACAAAGGTCCTCGTCGAGCTCGACCTCGACGGCACCGGCCAGGCCGAGATCGGCACCGGCGTCGGCTTCTACGACCACATGCTGAACCAGATCGCCCGGCACGGCGGCTTCGATCTGACCGTGCGCACGGTGGGCGACCTGGAGATCGACGCCCACCACACGATGGAGGACACCGCGCTCGCGCTGGGCGCCGCGTTCGACCAGGCGCTGGGGGACAAGGCGGGCATCCGGCGGTACGGCTCGGCCACCGTCCCGATGGACGAGGTCCTGGTCCGGGCCGCCGTCGACCTGTCCGGCCGGCCGTACGTGGTGCACGACGAGCCGGCGCTCGCCCCGTACATCGGGCCGGTCTACCCGACCAGCATGACCCGGCACATCTGGGAGTCGTTCGGCCAGGCGGCCCGGATCACCCTGCACGTGGACGTGCTGCGGGCGGCCCGCCCCGGCGGTCACCCGGACGCCCACCACGTGGTCGAGGCCCAGTTCAAGGCGGTCTCCCGCGCCCTGCGCGAGGCCACCTCGATCGACCCGCGCAACGCCGGGGCGATCCCCAGCACCAAGGGCGCGCTCTGATGAGCGCGCGGAACGCAGCGCAGCGGAGTACCGCAGTCGCGAATGAGGGACGGTTCTGATGAGCGCGAGGAACGCAGCGCAGCGGAGTACCGCAGTCGCGAATGAGGGACGGTTCTGATGGGGACGGTGCTGTTGATCCTGGCCGGCGTGCTGGTCGGCGGGGCCTGGTCGTTGCACAAGCAGGGCGCCTCGCGGGGCGCGGTGGTAATCACCGGCCTGCTGGCCGCGCTGGCCACCGTCGGCGGGGTGCTCTGGCTGCTACCCGGGGAGGGCTGATGGGCAAGCGGATCGTGGTGCTCGACTACGGCTCGGGCAACCTGCGCTCGGCCGAGCGCGCCCTGGAGCGGGCCGGCGCGGACGTCACGGTGACCGACGACCTGGCCGCTGCCGCCGAGGCGGAGGGGCTGGTCGTGCCGGGGGTGGGCGCGTTCGCGGCGTGCATGGCCGGGATCGAGGCGCTCGGCGCCGGCCCGGTGGTCGCCGAGCGGGTCGCCGCCGGCCGGCCGGTGCTCGGCATCTGCGTCGGCATGCAGGTGCTCTTCGAGCACGGTGACGAGCACGGCGTGGCGACCAAGGGCCTCGGGCTGCTGCCCGGCGGGGTGAAGAAGCTGCCCGCCGAGCGGCTGCCGCACATGGGCTGGAACACCGTGCGCGCGGCTGAGGGCTCGGTGCTCTTCGCCGGACTGCCCGCGGCCAGCCGGTTCTACTTCGTCCACTCGTACGGGGTGAACGACGTGGCCGGGCTGGCCGCCGTCGGCGCGAAGGTCACCACCGCGCACCACGGCACGGACTTCGTGGCGGCCGTGGAGCGCGGACCGCTGTCGGCCGCCCAGTTCCACCCGGAGAAGTCGGCGGACACCGGTGCCGCGCTGCTGCGCAACTGGCTCGCCACACTGTGAGCGCGAGGAGTGAGCCGGGTTTGCGAGCCCCGCAGTCGCGAACGGTAGTGGTTCGGTGAGCAAGGAGCGGGCCCGCCGCCGGGTGGCCCGCCAGGCCGAGCTGGAGGCCGAACGCGCCGTGCGGCGGCGCCGGGTGGCCCGCCGGGAGCGGCGCCGTGCGGTCGTACGCAGGCTCACGCCGACCGTGCGGCGGGGCCGTACCGGCCGGTTGGCCCGGCACAGCCGGGGCGAGCGGGCGGCGATCGTGCTGCTCACCGGGGCGGCGTTGGGCGGGATCTGGAATTTCGTCGACGACCTGGCGCTGCGGCTGGCGCTGGTCGTGTTGTTGCTGCTGGCCCTGCCGGCGATCGTGGTGCTCGCCCTGGACCGTCGTACCTGATCGACAGTGTGGGGCGGAACCGGGGTTCTCCTCGCCAGGTTTCGCCCGTCAAGCCTGCGCAGGCAGCGGGAAGAGGCGCATTATAGTGCGAAAGCGTACGTCCCAGACCTCAGTGGGGGTTGGGGTGGTCTCCTGCTCGCGCTGATTCACGCCGCCAGATATCATGGCGCGGCCGTGGTCAGGGTCGACCCTGCGTACACGTCCCTGACCTGCTACGCCTGCAAGCACGTCGCTAGGGGGTCCCGCGAGAGCCGAGCGGTGTTCCGATGCGTCGCCTTCGGGCGCCAGGACAACGCTGACGTGGATGCGGCCAGGAACATTCTCGCCGCCGGGCTGGCGGTGACAGGGCGTGGAGACCTCGCCGTTGGGCGGTCTGCGAAGCGCCAACCCCCCGAACGGCCGGCGGCATGAACGTGCACCGGCCACGGGAATCCCCCGCCACGAGGCGCGGGGAGGAAGTCAAGCGAGGAGAAGTGCGTTGAGCCTCATCCTGTTGCCCGCCGTGGACGTCGCCGACGGCCAGGCCGTCCGGCTCGTGCAGGGCGCCGTCGGCAGCGAGACCACCTACGGTGATCCGCTGGAGGCGGCGCTGGCCTGGCAGGCCGACGGCGCGGAGTGGATCCACCTGGTCGACCTGGACGCCGCGTTCGGCCGGGGCACCAACGCGCACCTGCTCGCCGAGGTGGTCCGGCAGCTCGACGTGAAGGTCGAGCTCTCCGGTGGGATCCGGGACGACGAGTCGCTGCACGCGGCCCTCGGCACGGGCGCGGCCCGGGTGAACATCGGCACCGCGGCGCTGGAGGACCCGGAGTGGTGCGACCGGGTCTGCGGCCAGTACGGCGATCGGGTGGCGATCGGGCTGGACGTGCGGGGTCGTACCCTCTCGGCGCGGGGTTGGACCCGCGACGGGGGAGACCTATTCGAGGTGCTGGAGCGCCTCGACAAGGCCGGTGCCTCCCGCTACGTGGTGACCGACATCACCAAGGACGGCACGATGCGCGGCCCGAACCTCGACCTGCTCCGCGAGGTCTGCTCCCGTACCGACGCTCCGGTGATCGCCTCCGGCGGGGTCTCGACCCTCGACGACCTGCGCGCCCTGGCCGGTCTGGAGTCCGACGGCGTGGAGGGCGTGATCGCCGGCAAGGCGCTCTACTCCGGCGCGTTCACGGTCGCCGAGGCGCTGGAGACGTTGCGGGCCGCCGCGTGACCACGGTCGCGGGTGACGGCGCGGCCGTCACCCGGCTCGGCTCGGGCGGCCCGTGGGAGGCCGTCTACGGCTACTCGCGGGTGGTCCGGGCCGGGGGCCTGGCCTGGACGGCGGGCTGCACGTCGACCGTTGACGGCCGGGTGGCGCACGTCGGGGATGCCGCGGCGCAGACCGCCCAGGCGTTGCGGATCGGGCTGGACGCGCTGGCCGGGGTGGGGGCGGAGCCGTCCGATGTGGTCCGGACCCGGATGTACGTGACGGACCGGAGCTACGTCGACGAGGTGGGCCGGGCGCACAACGCGGTCTTCGGGGCGGTCCGTCCGGCGGCGACGCTGGTGGTGGTGGCCGGGCTGATCGACCCGGAGCACCTGGTGGAAATCGAGTTGGAGGCCTGGCTCGGCGACGGGTGACGCCGGCAGGCCGGCCCGTCCGGACGACGGGTGGTCGCGGGCACACCGCGCGCAGATAAGTTGTGTACAACTTAATTGCGCGCTACGGTTCTGGGCGTGACCGATGATCTGGTGCTGCGCCGGCAGGTGTGCTTCGCCCTCTACGCGGCGTCGCGCTCCCTCACCGACGTCTACCGGCCCATCCTCGACGAGCACGGGCTGACCTACCCGCAGTACCTGGTGCTGCTGG
Source organism: Micromonospora sp. RTP1Z1 (assembly GCF_033804685.1). NCBI lineage: Bacteria > Bacillati > Actinomycetota > Actinomycetes > Micromonosporales > Micromonosporaceae > Micromonospora > Micromonospora sp. RTP1Z1. The sequence continues at coordinate 42,421 of NZ_JAPFQV010000002.1, read as the reverse complement.
TGCTCTGGGAGCGCGGCGACGAGGCCCCCACGGTCTCCGAGCTCGGCGCCCAGCTCCGGCTCGACTCCGGCACCCTCTCCCCGCTGCTCAAGCGGCTGGAGGCGGCGGGCCTGGTGGTCCGCAGCCGCGCGGCGCGCGACGAGCGCCGGGTGGAGGTGGGCCTCACCGAGCGGGCCCGGGACCTGCGGCAGCGGATGCACGACGTGCCGCTGCGGGTCGCCCGCGCCACCGGCCTCACCGAGGCCGAGCTGATCGGGCTGCGCGACACCCTCACCCGGGTCACCGAGACGATCCACCGACAGAAGGAGCAGTGACATGCAGGTGCTCTACACCGCCTCCGCCCGCGCCACCGGTGACGGCCGGGACGGCCACGTCCGCACCTCGGACGGCACGGTCGACCTGGACCTGGCGTTCCCGAAGGAGATGGGCGGCGCCGGCGGCGCGGCCAACCCCGAGCAGCTCTTCGCCGCCGGCTACGCGGCCTGCTTCCACTCCGCGTTGCGGCTGGTCGCCCGCAAGGCCAGGGCCGACGTCGGCGGCTCGGTCGTTGAGGCCGAGGTGGGCATCGGCCCGAACGGCAGCGGCGGTTTCGGCCTGACCGTCGCCCTGGTGGTCGACCTGCCCGCCGTCGAGCGCACCGCCGCCGAGCAGCTGGTCGAGGCCGCTCACCAGGTCTGCCCGTACTCGAACGCGACCCGTGGCAACATCGAGGTCGCCCTGACCGTCCGCGAGGCCGCGGCCGCCTGACCGGCACCGCAGGCCGCCGACGATCGCGTACGAGAGGACGACATCCATGAGCACCAACCGTGAGATCCACCTGGCCTCCCGCCCCCAGGGTTGGCCGACCGCCGAGAACTTCCGCCTCGTCACCACCGAGGTGCCCGCCCCGGGCGCGGGCCAGATCGTGGTCCGCAACCAGTTCATGTCGGTCGACCCGTACATGCGGGGCCGGATGAACGACGTCAAGTCGTACGTGCCGCCGTTTTCGCTCGACGCGCCGCTCGACGGTGGCGCGGTCGGCGAGGTGGTGGCCAGCGAGGCCGAGGGGATCAAGCCCGGCGACACCGTGCTGCACGGCCTGGGCTGGCGGGAGTACGCGCTGCTCGACGCGAAGGCGGCCCGCAAGGTCGACCCGAGCCTGGCCCCGGCGAGCGCGTACCTGAGCGTGCTCGGGATGACCGGCCTGACCGCGTACGCCGGCCTGCTCGACGTGGCCGCGATGAAGCCCGGCGAGACCGTCTTCGTCTCCGGCGCGGCCGGCGCGGTCGGCAGCATGGTCGGCCAGATCGCCAAGCTCCGGGGCGCGGCCCGGGTGATCGGCAGTGCCGGCTCACCGGCCAAGGTCGAGCGGCTCAAGGCGCTCGGCTTCGACGCCGCCTTCGACTACCACGACGGCCCGGTGCGCGACTCGCTGAAGGCCGCCGCTCCGGACGGCATCGACGTGTACTTCGACAACGTCGGCTCCGAGCACCTGGAGGCCGCGATCGGCGCGCTGAACCTGCACGGCCGGGCCGCCATCTGCGGCATGATCGCGCAGTACAACTCGAGCGAGCCGCCGGCCGCGCCGCGCAACCTGGCGCTGGTCATCGGCAAGCGGCTCACCCTGCGCGGCTTCCTGGTCGGCGACCACGGCCACCTGCGCGACCAGTTCGTCCAGGAGATGTCCGGCTGGCTGCGCGACGGCAGGATCTCGTACGACGAGACGGTCGTCGAGGGCATCGAGAACGCCCCGGCTGCCTTCCTCGGCGTGCTGCGCGGCGAGAACCTGGGCAAGATGCTCGTCCGGGTGTGACCCGGAACTCGTTCACGGCGGTCGGCCCGGTCGGGCCGGCCGTCGTGCCGTACGCGTTGGATAGGCTCGCGAGATGACGGTGGCGGTTCGGGTGATCCCGTGTCTGGACGTGGACGCCGGGCGGGTGGTCAAGGGGGTCAACTTCCTCGACCTGCGGGACGCCGGTGACCCGGTCGAGCTCGCGGCGGCTTACGACCGGGCGGGCGCGGACGAGTTGACCTTCCTCGACGTCACCGCGTCCTCCAGCGACCGGGGCACCATGCTCGACGTGGTCCGCCGCACCGCGGAGTCGGTCTTCATCCCGTTGACCGTCGGCGGTGGCGTACGCCAGGTCGCCGACGTCGACACGCTCCTGCGGGCGGGGGCGGACAAGGTCGGTGTGAACACCGCCGCCATCGCCCGCCCGGAGCTGATCGCCGCGATCGCCGACCGGTTCGGCCGGCAGGTGCTGGTGCTCTCGCTCGACGTCCGGCGCGCGCGGGCCGGCACCACCGGAAGCGGCTTCGAGGTGACCACTCACGGCGGCCGCCGGGGCACCGGCATCGACGCCGTCGAGTGGGCGCGGCGCGGCGCGGAACTGGGGGCGGGGGAGATCCTGCTGAACTCGATGGACGCCGACGGCACCAAGGCCGGCTTCGACCTGGCGCTGATCGAGGCGGTCCGCGCGGTGGTCGACGTGCCGGTGATCGCGAGCGGCGGCGCCGGCGAGGTGGCGCACTTCCCGCCGGCGATCGGGGCGGGCGCGGACGCGGTGCTGGCGGCCAGCGTATTCCACTTCGGCGAGCTGACCGTGGGTCAGGTCAAGGACGCCCTGCGCGGAGCCGGCCACCCGGTCCGCTGACCACCGCGGCCGACCTCGTGATCTCGCCCGGCCCCGGCGACTGGGCGGATCGAGGCGGGGCCGAGCCTGGACCCGCTCAGTCGCGGCTCGAGTGGCCCTCGGGGGAGCGGCGCGGGGCGGGGATCGAGCGGACCACGTACTCCTGGACGGCGGCGGCGTGGTCGTCCTCGGGGAGGCTCCAGTCGGCGGTGCCCGGGGTGTGCCGACGGCTCAGCACCCCCTGCACGGTGTCCACCGTGGTCGCCACGCCGGCGCTGGGTCGGGTGCGCCACAGCCGCTCCCCGTCCGGCGTGATCCGGAACCAGCCGTCCGAGACGCTGACCAACCCGGCGCCGGACAGCCGGCGGACCGCGCCCTCCACCTCGTGCCGCTCGGGGATGGACTGGTTGAGGTGGTCCGCGGTGGAGAGCACGTCAGCCAGGCGCACGCCCTCGGGTCGTCGGCTCGCAGCCGCCCGGCGGTGCCGGCCGGCGCCGCTCGCGATGACCAGTGAGACGAAGATCCAGGCGTCGGTCCAGCGCCATCCGCTCTCCCCCATGCACGAATGATGCCCGGCGTCGGCGGCGGTGCAAACACCCGGTTTTCCCGGCGGACATCACCGCAGCTCACCTCGGGTCCGGGCGATCCCATCCAGTGGCGGTCGGCGTGTCCGGCGGTTCACGCTGGGTGTCCGAGGGGCGTGTGCGTCGGCGCCGAACCGGGCGGGGCGCGGCGGCGGTGTGCGGGGCGGGGCGGCGCGACCGGAGAAGGTCAGGCCGCCTCGGTCGCCGGACCGGCGGGACCGGCGGCGCGGACCGCCGGGTCCGGGATGGACGGTGCCGGTCCGGGTTCCGGGGGCACCGCGAAGAGCGGGATGAACACCTGGGCCAGCGGCCCGATGGCGAGCGCGTAGGCGACGGTGCCGACCCAGACAGTGCCGCCGAGCAGCCAGCCGAGCGTCAGCACCGTCACCTCGATGACGGTGCGGACCAGCCGGATGGATCGGCCCGGGCGGCGGGCGACGTACCCGGTCATCAGCCCGTCGCGCGGGCCCGGGCCGAGTCGCGCGCCGAGATAGAGGCCGGTGGCGGCGCCGTTGGCGACGATCCCGACGACCAGCATGCCGATCCGCACCGGCAGCGGTCCGCCGGGCGGCAGCACCGCGAGGGTGCCGTCCACCACCAGGCCGATCACCACCACGTTGCTGACGGTGCCCAGGCCGGGGCGTTGCCGCAGCGGGATCCAGAGCAGCAGGACGAGGGCGCCGATCGCGATGGTCACCGTGCCGAAGGAGAGCCCGGTCTGCCGGGCGAGGCCCTGGTGGAACACGTCCCACGGGTCGAGCCCCAACCCGGACCGGATCATCAGCGCCATGCTGATCCCGTAGAGGGCGAGCCCGACGTAGAGCTGGCTCAGCCGCCGGGCCGGCCGGTACCGGAGATTGCCAATCGCTGCCATGCATGCCACCCTAGGGGCCAATCGCGGCGATTGAAGGAGCCAATTCCGGAGGGGTGGCCATGACGACTCAGGTACGTGGCATCCAATTGGCCCGGCTGCTCGGCCAGTGGCACGCGCTGCCGGGCCGGCGACGCAACCCGGACTACGCCGCGCTCGCCGCCGCGGTCCGCGGCCTGCTCGCCGACGGCCGGCTCCCCCTGGGGGTACGCCTGCCGGCGGAGCGGGAGCTGGCCGAGGCGCTGCGGATCAGCCGGACCACGGTCACCGCCGCGTACCGGGAGCTGCGGGAGACCGGCCACCTGACCAGCCGCCGGGGCGCTGGCAGCTGGACCATGCTCCCGGGCACCCACCGGGTGGCCAGCACCGGCCTGTGGACCCCGCTGGACGACCGGGACATGATCGACCTCGGCGTCGCCGCGCTGGCCGCGCCGGCGCAGCTCGTCCCGGCCGCCCGGGCCGCCGCCGAGGACCTGCCGCGCTACGTGAGCGGGGCCGGCTACCACCCGACCGGGATCATCGAGCTGCGCGAGGCGGTCGCCCGGTCGTACACCGAGCGGGGCCTGCCCACCAGCCCCGAGCAGATCATGGTCACCAGCGGCACCCAGCACGCGCTGGACCTGGTGCTGCGGTTGGCCCTATCGCCCGGCGGCGGGGTGCTGGTCGAGTCCCCGACCTACCCCAACGCCCTCGCGGCGCTCGCCGCCCGCCGGGCCCGGATCACCACCCACGGGCTCGCCGCCGACGGCGCGGGCTGGGACGCCGACCTGCTGCTCGGCAGCATCCGGCAGACCCGGCCGAAGCTGGCGTACCTGATCCCGGAGTTCCAGAACCCGACCGGCCACCTGATGGCGGCCGAGCTGCGCGAGCGGCTGGTCGGCACCGCCCACGCCGCCGGCACCGACCTGGTCGTCGACGAGTCCTTCGTGGACCTGCCGCTGGACGGCACCGAGCTGCCCCCGCCGACCGCCACCTTCGACCGGCACTCCCGGGTCATCTCCATCGGCGGGATGAGCAAGCCCTACTGGGGTGGGCTGCGGATCGGCTGGGTGCGCGCCTCCGCCCCGCAGGTCCAGCGGCTGGCCGCCGCCCGGGTCGGGGTCGACATGGCCAGCCCGGTGCTGGACCAGCTGGTGGCGGTGCACCTGCTGGCCGACGCGCCGGCCATCGTGGCCGCCCGCCAGGCGCAGCTCACCGCCCAGCGGGACGCGCTGATCGGTGTGCTGGCCGAGCGGCTGCCGGACTGGCGGGTCGCCGTCCCGCGCGGCGGCGTGACGCTCTGGGCCGAGCTGGACGGCCCCATCTCCAGCGCCCTGGCCCGGGCCGCCGAGGAGGTTGGCGTACGACTGGCGCCCGGCCCCCGGTTCGGCCTGGACGGCACCCTCGAACGCTTCCTGCGGCTGCCCTTCACGCTGCCCGCCGCAGACCTGGTCGAGGCGGTGGGCCGGCTCGCCGCGGTCCGCTACGACCTGGACCGGGCGGGACGGCCGCAGTGGCGGGAGCCCTCCGTCATCGCCTGAGGCCGGCGGCACCGACCGCCGGGCGTTTCGGGCGCCTGACCTGCCGTTCGCCCCTGCGACGGTGGTCCGGGCTGGGAGACTGCGCTGGTGGGGAACGGCGGCGGTGCCCGGTGGTCGCGCGGCGTCCGGCCCGGCGCGCCGGGATCTCGGGCGACCCGGCTTGAGCTCTTCTACGACCTGGTCTTCGTCTTCGCCTTCCTCAACGTCACCACACTGACCGCGACCTACCTGAGCGTCCACTCCCTGGTCCGCTGCCTGCTGGTGCTCGCCCTGCTCTGGTGGTGCTGGAGCGGCTTCGCCGCGCTCGGCAACCTGGTCCGCACCGACCAGGGAGTCCTTCCGGTGGTCGGGTTCGTCACCGTGGCGGCCGCCTTCCTGCTGGCGCTGACCCTGCCGGAGGCCTTCACCGACCGCCCGGGCGGGCTGCCCGGTCCGCTGGTCTTCGCCAGCTGCTACTTCCTGGTCCGCGCCACGCAGGTGGCGGTCCTCGGCTGGGTGTCCCGGGCTGATCCCGAGTTGCGTCGGCGGTGGCTGCTGCTCGCCCTGCCGGTGCTGGTGGCGACCGCGCTGCTGGTCACCGCCGCGGTGGTCCCGCAGCGGCTCGCCGACGGAGCCGCGGAGTCGCTGATCCGGCTGGGTCTCTGGCTCGCCGCGATCCTCGCCGAGTACGGTGTCGGCCTGGTGCTGGGCGGTGCCGGCTGGACGGTGGTGTCGGCCGGCCACTGGGCCGAACGGCATGCCCTGATCATCCTCGTCGCGCTCGGCGAGACGATCATCTCGCTGGGCCTGGGGCCGAAGTTCATCGGCGGACTGCCGCTCACCTGGGCGGTGGTGGTCGCCGCGGTCTGCGGCATCGCGGTGGCCGCGGTGCTGTGGTGGGCGTACTTCGACACCCTGGCCCTCGCGGTCGAGCAGCTCCTGCACCGCACCCGGGACCGGTCCGTCCGGATCGCCCTGGCCCGGGACGCCTACACCTACCTGCACCTGCCGATGATCGCCGGGATCATCTTCTTCGCGCTCGGGCTCAAGGGCCTGCTGTCGAACGTGGCGGAGCCGTCCACTCCGCGTTGGGGCGATCCGCTGACCCGGGTCGGGCTGCTGAGCCTCTACGGCGGCGTGGCGCTCTACCTGCTGTCGCTCGGCGCCCTGGCGCTGCGGACGTTGCGGACCGTCCGCTGGGTGCCGCTGACCGGGTTGGTGCTGATCGTCGGGCTGGTCCCGGTCGCCTCGCCGCTGCCGGAACTGGCCGCGCTGGGACTGCTCGCGCTGGTCTGCGTGCTGATGGCGGCGGCGCAGGCCGTCACCGGCGCCGCGGCCCGGCGGGGGGTGCGTAAAGTGGCGCTGGACGAGCAACTCGCTGCCGAGGCGGAGCAGAGCGAGTGGCGCCGGCACCACCTCTGACGTCCCGGACGGACCGGCGGTCGTGCCCCGGGACGGTGGGGGCACGGCCGCCGGCCGGTACGGGTGGGTCAGAGCTCGGCGAGGGTGCCGGCGTACATCTTGTCGATCTCGGCGGCGAAGTTGCTCTCCACGCCCCGGCGCTTGATCTTCATCGACGGGGTGATCTCGCCGTGCTCGATCGTCAGGTCCCGGGAGAGGATGCTGACCTTCTTGATCGTCTCCCACCGGTTGAGCTTGGCGTTGAGCTCGGCCACGTACCCGTCAACCATCGCCTGCGCCTCCGGCGAGGTGACGATCTCCGCGTACTCCTTGCCCTCCAGCGGACCGCCGGCCACCCAGCCCTTGATCGCGTCCGGGTCGAGGGTGACCAGCATGGTGCAGTAGTTCCGGGCCTGTCCGATCACCACGGCCTGCGAGGTGTACGGGCAGATCGCCTTGAACATGCCCTCGATGTGCGACGGCGCGATGTACTTCCCGCCCGAGGTCTTGACCAGGTCCTTCTTCCGGTCGGTGATCTGCAGGTAGCCGTCGTCGTCCAGGCTGCCGATGTCGCCGGTACGGAAGAAGCCGTCCTCGGTGAACGCCGCGGCGGTCTCCTCGGGGAGGTTGTGGTACCCGCGCATCACCGGCCTGCCGCGTACCAGGATCTCGCCGTCGGTGTCGATCCGGCACTCCAGGTCGCCCATCGGCCGGCCGACGGTGCCGATCCGCAGCCCGTCCGGCGGGTTGACGAAGTTGCCGGCGCTGGTTTCGGTGAGGCCGTACCCCTCGGAGATGGGCAGGTTGGCGGCGGCGAAGAAGGTGGCGATCTCCTTGCTCAGCGGCGCCGCCCCGGAGACCAGCACCCGGATCCGGCCGCCGAGCCGGGCCTGGAGCTTGCTGAACACCAGCTTCTCGGCCAGCGCGTACTTCAGCTTCAGCCCGGCCGGGACCGGCTTGCCGGCCTGCTCCAGGGCGACCTTCTCCTTGCCGACGCCGACCGCCCAGGCGAAGATCTTCGCCTTCGCGCCGCCGGCGTCCTGTGCCGTGGTGACCGCCCGGTTGTAGACCTTCTCGAAGACCCGGGGTGCGCCGCACATCAGCGTCGGCTTCACCACGCCGAGCAGTTCGACCAGCTTGTCCACCCGGCCGTCGACGTAGGTCGGCAGGCCGACGTGGGTCGAGCCGCAGAGCAGGGTCTTGCCGAACGAGTGGGACAGCGGGAGCCACAGGTACTGCAGGTCGTCGTCGCGCAGCAGGCTCGTCTCGGCCTGCACGACCGCCTCCCAGCACCAGCCGCCGTGCAGCAGCTCGACGCCCTTGGGTCGGCCCGTGGTGCCGGAGGTGTAGATCAGGGTGGCCAGGTGCTCCGGTCCGATGCCGGCGACCAGCATGTCGATCAGGTCCGGCTCGGCCTCGAGAGCGCGCGCCCCCCGCTCCTCCAACTCGGCCAGGGTGAGTTGGGGAACGGCCGCGGCCGGGTCGGGGGAGCCGTCGAAGAGCACCACGTGGGTCAGCGCCGGCAGCTCGGCGCCGGCGATCTTCGCGGCCTGGCCCGGGTTCTCGGCGAAGAGCACCCGGGACCCGGAGTCGGCGATGATGAAGGTCGCGTCCTCGGGCTCGGTGGTCGGGTAGACGGTGGTGGTCGCGCCGCCCGCGCACATGATGCCGAAGTCGGCGAGCACCCAGTCCAGCCGGGTGTTGGCCAGGATCGCCACCGGATCCTCCAGGCCGACGCCGAGCCCGTGCAGCCCGGCCGCGACCGCCTTGGCGCGCTGACCGACCTGCTCCCAGCTCAGCCAGACCGGTCCCGAGTCGTCGGGGGCGGGATGGGCGAAGGCGTGGTGGTCGGGGGTCGCCGCCACGCGCTTGAGGAACATGTCGGGGATGGAACGGTACGGTACATCGAGAGCCATCGCTGTAGCCGCCTTCAAGGGTGGTAGGACGTGACGGGGGTCACGCCATTCTGCGGTTACCGAAGAGTATGGCCTGCGCCGGGGCAGCGGCTAGCCCTCCCACCGGGTGGCGGCCAGCGTCCCGGCACGTGGAACGCCCCGATCAGGCGTACCGGGAGACGGCGAGCGACCAGTCGTAGGTGGCCCGGATCCAGTTCCGGCGGGTGACCAGGAAGGCCCGGACCGACTCCTCCCCGGCCCCCGCCAGCGCGGCCTCCCACTCGGCGTACGCGGCCAGGCCCTCGTTGAACCGGGCGGCCGCCGCCCGCAGCGCCGACTCCTCGCCCTGCCTGGTCTCGCCGGCGATCGTGGTGACCAGGTTGTGCACGTCCGGCGCGCTGCTCAACTCCTTGCCGTAGGAGAAGAGGTCGTTGCACCAGCAGACCAGCTCCGCCGCGCCGGCCCCGCGCAACCGGCGCAGGCCGGCCGCCGTGGTCACCAGATCGAGGTCGCGCGCCCACCCGGTGCTCTCCTCGGCGACCAGATCGACGGCGGAATGCCGGCGTCCGGGAAAGGGCGGCGGGCAGCAGCGTACGGGAGCACGGATCGGCGGCCGTCCCTGGGTCGAGCGTCGTTCACATTGGTCGGTGGCCGTTTCCGGACACTCGGTCAGAAGCCCAGGTTGGCCGCCCGCAGCCGACCTGCCGGGGCGGCGGGCCCGTCGATCTGCACCCGGGACACCCGCTGCCGGCCGGACAGGAAGAGGGCCAGCTCCCCCGGCGCGCCCACCAGCCGCAGCCGCTCCCCGCCCCGACCGACGGTGCGGTCGCCGAACCCGGGCGCCTGGACGAGCAGGTCGGCGGGGAACCGGCGCAACGCCACCCGGGCCAGCACGGCGGTCCGCTTCCAGAGCACCGCCGACAGGCCGGCCGGCAGATCCCGGGGAAGCCAGCCCGGGCGGGCCCGCCGCACGTCCTCGTGGTGGATGAAGAACTCCACCGTGTTGACCAGCTCGTCGGTGAGCGGGTTGCTCAGCGGGCTCCAGACCGGCGGGCGGCGGACCCGCGCCACCAGCTCCGAATACGGGCGGGCGGCGAACCGGCGGCGGACCGTCTCGCCGTGGCCGCGCAGCGGCGGCAGCAGGATGCCCCCGGCGGCGTCCGGCCGGCGCTCCCGGACGATCAGGTGCGCGGCGAGATCCCGCGTGCTCCACCCCTCGTTGACCGTCGGCGCGTCCGGTCCCAGGTCCAGCAACAGGTCGGCGAGCGCCTCGCGCTCCGATCGGGCGTACCGCGGCATGGGCCGATCGTAGGGCCGCGGCGGCGTCCCGGCGCGCCGGGCGCGGCGCGGCGCCACCGCGGCCGGCCCGGCTGCGGTCCACCGCGGCGACGGGTGCCCTGGTGGGCACGCCCCCGCCCCGGGGAGTGACGGTGGACATATCCTTCCGGCTCGTCGGAGCTGGCACGGACCGGTAAGGATGAGGGAGATAATTGCGGCTTACGGCGGGGGAGAGCGTGGCGAGCGGGACAAGTCGGGACGTCCTCGGCAGGGGGCTGTGGGTCCTCGGCCGGGCCATCCGGGAGCAGCCGCGGATCTTCACGGTCGCGGTGTCCGGGAGCGTGCTCTTCGGCCTCATGGTGATCGCCAGCGCGTTCGTGGTCGGTCGGGTGGTCGGCGACGTCGTGGTGCCGGCGATCGCCCGCGGCTCGGTCGGCGCCGGGGTGCTCGCCCTGGCCGCCGCGTCCCTGTTCGGGATCAGCGTGCTGCGGGTGGTCGGCATCTTCGGCCGTCGGCTCGGCGCCGGCTACATGCAGTTCCGGCTCCAGGCCGCCTACCGCCGCCGGGTCACCCGGCGCTACCTGGACCTGCCGCTGTCCTGGCACCACCGCAACGCCACCGGCACGCTGCTCTCCAACGCCAACTCGGACGTGGAGGCGGCCTGGTACCCGATCGCACCCCTGCCGTTCGCGGTGGGCACCCTGGTCATGCTGGTCGGCGCGGTCGTCTCGCTCTTCCTCACCGACTGGGGGCTCGCCCTGGTCGGCCTCGCCGTCTTCCCCGCCCTCTTCGCGCTCAACGTGGTCTACTCCCGGCGGATGGCGCCCCGGCAGGCCCGGGCCCAGCGGCTGCGCGCCGAGGTCAGCGGCATCGCCCACGAGAGCTTCGACGGTGCCCTGGTGGTCAAGACGATGGGCCGGGAGGCGCAGGAGACCGCGCGATTCGCGTCCCACGCCGGTGAGCTGCGCGACGCACTGATCGACGTCGGCCGGCTCCGCGGCGTCTTCGACCCGATGCTGGAGACCCTGCCCAGCCTCGGCACCCTCGCCGTGCTGGTGGTCGGCGCGATCCGGCTCCAGCAGGGCGCGATCAGCGTCGCCGAGCTGGTCAGCGTCGCCTTCCTCTTCACCGTGCTGGCCTTCCCGGTACGGGCCATCGGCTGGGTGCTGGCCGAGCTGCCGCGCAGCGTCGCCGGCTGGGACCGGGTGCGCCGGGTGCTCGACGCCACCGGCGAGATGCCGTACGGCGACACCGTCCTCGACCGGGCCGATCCGACGCCGGCCACCCTCGCCTTCCACGACGTGCACTTCGGCTACGAGCCGGCCGAGGCGCACCTCCCCGGCACCGAGGTGCTCGGCGAGGTGAGCTTCACCGTGCCGGCCGGGAAGACCGTCGCCCTGGTCGGGCCGACCGGCGCCGGCAAGTCGACCATCGCGTCCCTCGCGGTCCGGCTGGTCGACCCGCGCGCCGGCACGGTCACCCTGGACGGCGCCGACGTCCGTGACCTCACCGCCGCCTCGCTCGCCTCGACGGTCGCCCTGGTCGCCCAGGTGCCGTTCGTCTTCGACGACACGGTCCGGGCCAACATCGCCCTCGACCGGCCGGGCATCGGCGACGACGAGGTGTGGGCGGCCCTGCGGCTGGCCGAGGCCGACGGGTTCGTCGCCGCACTCCCCGACGGGCTGGACACCATGGTCGGCGAGCGGGGCACCTCGCTCTCCGGCGGCCAGCGGCAGCGGCTCACCCTGGCCCGCGCGCTCGCCGGCCGGCCCCGGCTGCTGGTGCTCGACGACGCCACCAGCGCCGTCGACCCACGGGTGGAGGCGGCCATCCTGGCCGGCCTGCGCGCCCCGACCGGCGGCCCCGGCGCCGCCGCGTCGATCCTGGTGGTCGCGTACCGGCGGGCGACCATCGCCCTCGCCGACGAGGTGATCTACCTGGAGCAGGGGCGGGTCCTCGCCCGGGGCACCCACACCGAGCTGCTGGCTACCGTCTCCGGCTACGCCGACCTGGTCACCGCGTACGAGCAGGCGGAACACGACCGCGAGCAGACCCGGACGTACGACGAGGTCACGCCGCTGACCTCCGGCCTGGAAGTCGAGGTTGACCGGTGACGGGGGAGCCCGAAGAGCAGGCGGAATCGACCTGGCGGACGCTGCGGCGGGGGCTGGCGCTCTCCCCGGAGCTGAAGACCGGACTGGCCGGCACGGTCGTGCTGGCGCTGATCTACATGGTCGGCCGGGTGGCCGTCCCGGTCGCCGTCCAGCGCGGCATCGACCACGGCATCATCGGCGGCCTGGACCTCGGGGTGGTGTGGCGGGTGGTCGCGGTCACCGCGGCCGTGCTGGTGGTCACCACCACCTGCGGCTACCTGATGATGCGGCGGCTCTTCACGGTCAGCGAGACCGCCCTGGCCGGGGTGCGGACCCGGGCGTTCCGGCACGTTCACGACCTGTCCATGCTGCACCAGCAGTCCGAGCGGCGTGGCTCGCTGGTGTCCCGGGTGACCAGCGACGTCGACCAGATCACCACGTTCCTACAGTGGGGCGGCGTGATCCTGATCGTCAACCTCGGTCAGCTGGTGGTCACCACGATCGTCATGCTGGCGTACTCCTGGCAGCTCACCCTGGTGGTGCTCGTCGCGTTCGCGCCGGCGGTGCTGGTGATCCGGCTGCTGCAGCGTCGCCTCGCCAGCGCGTACGGTCTGGTCCGGCAGCGGATGGGCACGCTGCTCGGCATCATCGCGGAGAGCGTGGTGGGCGCCCCGGTGATCCGGGCGTACGGGATCGCCGGGCGGACGGCCCGGCGGCTGGACACGGCGATCGAGGGGCAGCGGCAGGCCCAGCAGCGGGCCATCCGGATCAGCATCGTGGGCAGCTCGGTGGGGGAGCTGGCGGCCGGCCTGGCGCTGGCCGGCGTGGTCGTCGTCGGGGTCACCCTGGGGGTCGACCGCACCCTGTCGATCGGTCAGCTGACCGCGTTCCTGTTCCTGGTGACGCTCTTCATCCAGCCCGTGCAGATCGCCACCGAGGTGCTCAACGAGGCGCAGAACGCGATCGCCGGCTGGCGCCGGGTGCTGGACGTGCTGGACATCGCCCCGGACGTGGCCGACCCGGGAGCGCAGGGGCGCGAGCTGCCGCCCGGCCCGCTGGACATCCGCTTCGCCGGGGTGACGTTCGCCTACCCGGGCGGGCCGCCGGTGCTGCACGACGTCCGCCTGGACATCCCGGCGAAGAGCCGGGTGGCCGTGGTCGGTGAGACCGGCAGCGGCAAGACCACCTTCGCCAAGCTGCTCACCCGGCTGATGGACCCGACCGCCGGCGAGGTGCTGCTGTCCGGGGTGCCGCTGCGGCAGGTCCGGTTCGACTCGCTGCGCTCCCGGGTGGTGATGGTGCCGCAGGACGGCTTCCTCTTCGACGCCACCGTCGGGGAGAACGTCCGCTTCGCCCGGCCCGAGCTGACCGACGCGGAGCTCACCGCCGCCTTCACCGAGCTGGGCCTGGCCGACTGGCTGGACGGGTTGCCGGCGGGGCTGGACACCGCGGTCGGCGAGCGTGGGGAGGCGCTCAGCGTGGGAGAGCGGCAGCTCGTGGCGCTCGCCCGGGCGTACGTCGCCGACCCCGACCTGCTGGTGCTCGACGAGGCGACCAGCGCGGTCGACCCGGCCACCGAGGTGCGCCTCCAGCGCGCCCTGGACGCGGTCACCCGGGGCCGGACCACCCTCGCCATCGCCCACCGGCTCTCCACCGCCCAGGCCGCCGACGAGGTGATCGTGGTGGACCGGGGCCGGATCGTGCAGCGCGGCCCGCACGACGAACTGGTCAGGGATCCCGAGTCGATCTACGGCCTGCTCTTCGCATCGTGGCTGGAGCAGACCCGGTAGGCATCCGGCGGGCAGCGTCGCCCGGCCGTTCCGCCGCCGCAGGAAGACCCGGCGCCCGCGCCCATCAGGCGTCGAGGTCGCCGGTGAGGTAGCGCTGCACGGTAGGGCCGATCGCGGCGGCCAGGGTCGCCGGGTCGGCGGAGGCGACCGGCTCCAGCCGGACGACGTACCGGGTCATGGCCAGCCCGAGCATCTGGGTGGCCACCAGCGAGCCGCGCAGCGGCAGCTCATCCGGGTCGATGTCGAGGTGGTCGAGCACCCGGCGAAGCACCTGGGTGACCAGGAACTCGCGCATCAGGCGGGCGGTCCACTCGTTGTTGACCGCCGACCGGAGCAGCGCGACCGCCGCCGCTCCGGCCGGGGAGTCCCAGACCCCGAGGAACGTCCGGACCAGCCGCTCGCCGACCCCGTCCGGGCCGCCGGCCAGCACGCGCGGCAGCAGCTCGGCCGGGTCGATCGGCACGTTCATGGTGGCCCGGAAGAGCTCCTCCTTGGTGCCGAAGTAGTGGTGCACCAGGGCCGGGTCCACCCCGGCGGCGGTGGCGATGCCCCGGATCGAGGTGGCGTCGAAGCCGCGCTCGGCGAAAGCCGCCCGGGCCGCCGTGAGGATCGCCTCCCGGGTGTCCGGGTTGCCGGGCCGCCGGCCGGTCCGACGGGCCATCACCCGCTGCGCCGGCGCAGGGTGGCCGCCGCGAGCACCAGGGCCGCCACCGCCGCGCCGGCCACCACCGCCAGGTCCCGCCACATGGTGCCGGTCGGGTCGACGTGCCGGCCGACCTCCTGCAGGGCCTCGACCGAGTACGACAGGGGCAGCACGTCGCTGACCGCCTGGAGCCAGCCGGCCATCTGGCCCCGGGGCACGAACAGCCCGCAGAGCAGCAGCTGCGGCACCGCCACGACCGGCAGGAACTGCACCGCCTGGAACTCGGTGCGGGCGAAGGCGCTGCAGAACAGCCCCAGGGCCACCGCCAGCACGGCGTTGACGGCCGAGATCAGCACCACCAGCCCGATGCTGCCGGCGGTGTCCAGGTCGAACACCCAGTACGCGACCGCCGAGGCGATGGTCGCCTGGACCGCGCCGGCCAGCCCGAACGCGATGCCGTAGCCGAAGAGCAGGTCGAGCTTGCCCAGCGGGGTGGTGAGCAGCCGTTCCAGGGTGCCGGTGGTGCGCTCCCGCAACATGGCGATGCTGGTCACCAGGAACATGATGATGAAGGGGAAGAAGCCCAGCATGATCAGCGCCACCCGGTCGAAGACCGCGGGCTGCCCCGGCGGGGTGGGCTGGTCGACGTACATGAAGTAGACCAGGGTGAGCAGCACGGTGGGCAGCACCACCAGCAGCGCGACGGTGCGCCGGTCGTGACCGAGCTGGCGCAGGATGCGGCCGGTCGTCGCGGCCAGGATCCGGGGATTCATGACTGCTCCTCCCGTCCGGCGTGCCGCTGGCCCGCCTCGTTCGCCCTGATCAGTCGGAGGAAAGCTTCCTCCAGGTCGTGGACGCCGGTGGTGGCTCGGATGGCGTCCGGGGTGTCGTCGGCGATCAGCCGGCCCTCCCGGACGAGCAGCAGGCGGTCGCAGCGGGCGGCCTCGTCCATCACGTGGCTCGACACCAGCAGCGTCGTCCCGGTCGCGGCCATCGCGTGGAACCGGGCCCACAGGTCCGCCCGGAGCACCGGGTCCTGGCCGACGGTCGGCTCGTCGAGGACGACCAGCTCGGGATCGCCGACCAGGGCGCAGGCCAGCGAGGCCCGGCTGCGCTGACCGCCGGAGAGGGTGCCGACGAGCTGACCGGCGGCGTCGGCCAACCCGACGTCGGCGACCGCCCGGTCGGCCTCCGCGTGGCTGCGGCCGTGCAGGGCGGCGAAGTAGCGGGCGTTCTCCCGCACCGTCAGGTCGGCGTAGACGCTGGGCGCCTGGGTCAGGTAGCCGACCCGGCGGCGCAGCTCCGGCGCGCCGGCCGGCCGGCCGAGCACGGTGACCGTGCCCGATTTGACGGTCTGCACCCCGACCAACGCCCGCATCAGCGTGGTCTTGCCGCTGCCGCTCGGCCCGAGCAGCCCGGTGACCGCGCCGCGGGGCACCGCACAGCTGATGCCTTGGAGCACCCGCCTGCGTCCCCGGTCGACGACCAGGTCACGGACCACCACCGCGTCCTCCATCGCCCGCCTCCAAAACTCATCATCCGTTGAACTCAACGGTAGATGAATTGCACCCCGGCGCGCAACGGTTGACTTCGAGTGCTACGCCGAGCTGGCCCGACAGGGCGACCGGACGCTGGGCGCCCGACGGGCGCTCTTCGAGGCCCACCGGGCCCGGGTGCTGGCCCGGATGGCTGAACTGGAGGAGGACCTACTGTTTGGTGGTGCTGCGGCGGCATCGACGGCGTGACCTTTGGGACTACTAGCGCAAGGTCGAGTACTTTTCGAGTGCGATTAGTCCGGCCCTCTTTGAGAGTTTCCACTTGAAATTAGGTGATCGAGTCGTGGTGGATTTTAACCTGACATCGACGGAAGTCATTCAGATGTTAGAGCGGGAAACCGACGACCGGCGTCCTGTCGTTGACAGACTTCGACGTCAGGCTTCCGTTCGTGTCCTGACTCAGGCGCTCAGAGTTGCTGAACGTCCTCTGACTCGCCATTTGCTGTGCGACCTGATTGGTTTTCGTGCCGGGAGGTCGGCTCTCACGGAGTTGCTGGAAGCTCTTGAGGATGACGATCGCGGCGTCCGCGCCTCTGCTGCTGACGCAATTACCAAGGCCCTTGCATATGGCGGGGTGCAACCCATTCCGGACCGACTTATTCGGCGCATCCTCCCGACGCTCTTGAGGCACTGGGAGGGGGAGCCTACGCCCCAAGGTCGCAGTGGTCTCGCGTACGCGCTTGGTGGTCTTGGTGACCCCTCCGTTATACCCCTGCTTCAGGCTGCGCTTGACGATCCTCATGAGCAGGTTCGTCGTGCTGCGGAATGGGCGCTTGGGCGGTTGGGTGAAGGGTCTTCAAAGGGAGTTTGACGTGATCAATGGCGGCCAGACGGATCAGCGGATGCAGGCTCCGAGATGGTGCTGTGCTGTGTGGGTGTCGCCGTGACCGCCCGACAGCCCTAGGGCCATTGCGTAGTCGAGTGACGGTGCTTTTAACTGGGAATCTGTAGGGCGGTCGACCACTGTGGAGGCGACCCGGAGGGCTTACCTCCTGAAGATGCTCGACTACAAGATCGACGCGTATCGCCGGGCGGAGGAGGAGGGCGCATGATCCGGCGACGAGTGGGCGCGACCGGGCCGAGGTCTCGGGATCGTGCCGCTGGTCCGCCCGTACGCCGAGGAGATCGCCGCGGTGTCCGGCGCGGACCTGGCGGACGCCCTGCTGGACCGCTAACTGGCCCAGCTGACCCGGGCCGTCGCGTGCGCTGTGCCCGGCGGTCGGGACGCGCCGCCGGTCCCGTCGCCGCGTGCGGGACAATGGTTCACTGTGCCCGCCTCTGACGCGCCGCTCACCGGCGCCCCCGCCACCTCCGGCGAACCCGCGGCCCCCGGCCCGGTCCGCCCGTCCCGGCTCGACCCGGCCATCGCCGCCCGGTTGCGCCGCACCCCCGACGGCCTGGTGGCCGCCGTGGTGCGCCAGCACGACTCGGGCGAGGTGCTGATGGTCGCCTGGATGGACGACGAGGCGCTGCACCGCACCCTCACCACCGGTCGGGCCACCTACTGGTCGCGCAGCCGGCAGGAGTACTGGGTCAAGGGCGCCACCTCCGGCCACCACCAGCACGTCCGCTCGGTCGCCCTGGACTGCGACGGCGACGCCCTGCTGGTGGGCGTCTACCAGGTCGGCGCGGCCTGCCACACCGGGCACCGGACCTGCTTCTTCACCGAACTTCCGGTGACCGCCCCGGAGGCGACCTCATGACCGACGGCGCGGTCAGCCCGGACCAGGCGACCTTCACCGACCTGGCGGCCCGCTGGCGGGTCGTCCCGGTCACCCGGCGGCTGCTCGCCGACGCGGAGACCCCGGTCGGGGTGTACCGCAAGCTCGCCGGCGGCCCCGGCACCTTCCTGCTGGAATCGGCCGAGCAGGGCGTCGGCTCGGCCGGGATGGCCTGGTCCCGGTATTCCTTCATCGGCGTCCGCAGCAGCGCCACGCTCACCGCACGGGACGGCGCCGCGGTCTGGACCGGCGAGCCGCCGGCCGGCCTGCCCGTCGACGGCGACCCCGTCCGGGTGCTGCGGGAGACCGTCGCGGCCCTCGCCGGGCCGGCCTGGGACCCGGCCAGCGGCATGCCGCCGCTGACCGGCGGGATGGTGGGCTTCCTCGGGTACGACCTGGTCCGCCGCTTCGAACGGCTGCCCGAGCTGACCGAGGACGACCTCGGCGTGCCCGAGCTGGGCATGATGCTCGCCACCGACCTGGTGGTGCTCGACCACTACGACGGCTCGGCGATCCTGGTCGCCAACGCGATCCTGCCGCCGCCGGACGCGCCGGACCGGGAGCCCCTGGTCGCGGCGGCGTATCACCACGCGGTGGGGCGGCTCGACGCGATGACCACCGCGCTGTCCCGACCGATTCCGCCGATGATCTCGACCGTCGACCGGCCGCCCGCCGGCGAGGTGGTCAGCCGTACCCCCGACGGCGGGTACCCGAAGGCGGTGGAGGCGGCGAAGGAGGCGATCCGGGCCGGCGAGTGCTTCCAGATCGTGCTCGCCCAGCGCTTCGAGCGCCAGACGCACGCCGACCCGCTCGACGTGTACCGGGTGCTGCGCACCACCAACCCCAGCCCGTACATGTACCTGCTGCGTTTCGACGGCTTCGACATCGTCGGCTCCTCTCCCGAGGCGCACCTGAAGGTCAGCACCGGTGGGGACGGCCGGCGGCGCGCACTGCTGCACCCGATCGCCGGCACCCGCCCCCGCGGCGGCAGCCCGGAGGCCGACGCCCGGCTCGCCGCCGAACTGCTCGCCGACCCGAAGGAACGCTCCGAGCACGTGATGCTGGTCGACCTCGGCCGCAACGACCTGGGCCGGGTCTGCCGGCCGGGCACCGTGGAGGTGCCCGAGTTCGCCACCATCGAGCGGTACAGCCACGTCATGCACATCGTCTCGACGGTGGTGGGGGAGCTGCGGGAGGACCGGACGGCCTTCGACGCGCTCGCCGCGACCTTCCCGGCCGGGACCCTCTCCGGCGCGCCGAAGGTGCGGGCCATGGAGATCATCGAGGAGCTGGAACCGGTCCGGCGGGGCCTCTACGGCGGCACGGTCGGCTACTTCGGCTTCGGCGGCGACCTGGACATGGCAATCGCCATCCGCACCGCGCTGATCCGCGACGGGCGGGCGTACGTGCAGGCCGGGGCGGGCGTGGTGGCCGATTCCGATCCGGCCGCGGAGGACCAGGAGACCCGGAACAAGGCCGCCGCGGTGCTCGCCGCGATCGCCGCCGCCGAGACCCTCCGGCCGGCCCGGTGAGCGCCGCACCCGACCCGTCGGCCGCCGAAATCTCGGCCACCGGCGCTGAGGACGGCGCGCCGGTCGCGCACCGGCGGCGGGAGCTGACGTACGCGGTGCTGCTCTGCCTGGCCGGGGCGGGCCTGGCGTGCTGGGCGGCGACCCGGACCTGGTCGGTCGAGCTGACCGCCCGCGGGTCGCTGCCGCCGTCCCGGCAGGCCCGCAGCGGCACGGACCTGCTGCCGTGGGTCTCCGCGCTGGCGCTGGTCGCGCTGGCCGGTGGTGGCGCGGTACTGGCCACCCGGGGTCGGGTCCGGCGTCTGCTGGGCGGCCTGCTGACCCTGCTCGGCCTGGCCGTGGCGGCCGGCGGGGGGTACGGCCTGACCGCCGCCTTCGACGGCGAGGTCAGCCGGCAGTGGCCGGCGCTCTGTCTGGTCGGCGGGCTGATCGCCGCGGCCGGCGGCCTGGTCACCGCGCTGCGGGGTGGCGACTGGCCGGCGATGGGGGCGCGCTACGAGCGGCCGGTCCGCGCGGCGGAACAGTCGCCGACGGACGGGCCGGCGGTCGGGCGGAGCACCCGGGACGCCTGGGACGCGCTCGACCGGGGTGAGGACCCGACGGTCAGCTGACCGACTGCGGCTGGCGCACCTCGACGCGGTCCCGGGCGGCGGCCAGCTCGGCGACCAGGCGGTCCAGCTCCCGACGCTGCTCGGCGCGGGCCCGGTCGGCGCAGACCGCCTCCCAGGCGTTGCCGCGCGCGGTCCGCATCCGGCCGTCACCCACCATTGCCCGTTCGAGGGTGTCCACCACGCCGACGGCGAGCGAGGCGACAGTCCGGGAGATGGTGGTCAGTCCGATGGTCTGGTTCGGCCCGTTGGTGCTCATGGTCACCCCACACGAGATCGTTGGCGACGGTTGGCGGACGCCTCATCGAGTCTGCCCGAGGAAGATGCTGCCCGTCTGACGTTTCGCGGCCGTGAAGGGCAGGTCAACTGTGCCGCCGGGGATACGACCTGGGTAGAGCCGTTCGGCCTTGAGCTTGGTCACAGCATCGACCGGGATCGTCGTCCTGCATCCCCGCGCCGGCCGTGGTGAGATGGAGCATGGGCGGCGATCCATGGAGCGGTCGACGCGGGTCGACGGGCGGAGGTGACGCCGGTCGATGGGCGCGGTGGCGCTGCGTGACACATCGCTCACCGGAAGTCCGGCATCATGCCACAGCCCATCTCGTGAGGAGCGCCATACCCCCGGCACCTGTGGCCAGGTGGCGCCCCCTAGCATCGGCCCATGACACCCGGAGAGGGGAGTCCGCTGGTGACTGCTGAGCATGCGCACGCGGAGGGGGACGAGGCCGGTTCGGCGGCGTCCGTAAGCGTGCTCGACGAGATCCTGGCCGGCGTCCGCGAGGACGTGGCACGACGGCAGGAGCAGGTTCCGCTGGAGCGGATCCGGGAGCTGGCCGCCGCCGCGCCGCCGCCCCTGGACGCGTACGCGGCCCTGCGCCGGCCCGGGGTGGCCGTGATCGCCGAGGTGAAGCGCTCGTCGCCGTCCAAGGGGCGGCTGGCGGAGATCGCCGACCCGGCCGACCTGGCCGGCGACTACGCGGCCGGTGGCGCCCGGGCGATCAGCGTGCTGACCGAGGGCCGCTGGTTCGGCGGGTCGCTCGACGACCTGGCCGCGGTGCGGGCCGCGGTGAAGGTCCCGGTGCTCCGCAAGGACTTCGTGGTCTCGAGCTACCAGGTGCACGAGGCGCGGGCCCACGGCGCCGACCTGGTGCTGCTGCTCGTCGCGGCGTTGGAGCAGAACGCGCTCGTCGGGCTGCTGGAGCGGATCGAGTCGCTCGGGATGACCGCGCTGGTCGAGGTGCACACCGAGGAGGAGGCCGACCGGGCCCTGGAGGCCGGCGCGCAGGTGATCGGCGTCAACGCCCGTGACCTGCGTACCCTGGAGGTCGACCGCTCGGTGTTCGAGCGGATCGCGCCCGGCCTGCCCAGTCGCGTCGTCAAGATCGCTGAGTCCGGCGTGCGTGGCCCGCACGACCTCATCCGGTACGCCTCGGCGGGCGCCGACGCGGTCCTGGTCGGCGAGGGCCTGGTCACCCAGAAGAGCCCCCGCGAGGCGGTCGCCGAGCTGGTCAACGCCGGCAACCACCCGGCCACGCCCCGCCCGGTGCGCTGACCCGCACCGGGGAGAGTCAGCAGCGAGAGGACACCGATGAGCGCCAACGCGTCCGCCCCGGCCGGCCAGCTCCCCGATGCCGCCGGTCACTTCGGTCGGTTCGGCGGCCGGTTCG
This sequence comes from Micromonospora sp. RTP1Z1, assembly GCF_033804685.1. Classification (NCBI taxonomy): domain Bacteria; kingdom Bacillati; phylum Actinomycetota; class Actinomycetes; order Micromonosporales; family Micromonosporaceae; genus Micromonospora; species Micromonospora sp. RTP1Z1. The sequence goes on along the minus strand of NZ_JAPFQV010000002.1, from coordinate 20,674 downwards.
TCCCGGAGGCGCTGGTCGCTGCCCTCGACGAGCTGGACGCGGCGTACCGCAAGGCGATGACCGACGAGAGCTTCCTTGCCGAGTTCGACGCCCTGCTGCGCGACTACGCCGGCACCCCGTCGCTGCTCTACACCGCCGAGCGGTTCTCCGCCAAGGCGGGTGCGCGGATCCTGCTCAAGCGCGAGGACCTCAACCACACCGGCGCGCACAAGGTGCGCAACGTGCTCGGCCAGGCGCTGCTCACCAGGCGGATGGGCAAGAAGCGGGTGATCGCGGAGACCGGCGCCGGCCAGCACGGCGTGGCCACCGCCACCGTCGCCGCCCTGTTCGACCTCGAGTGCGTGGTCTACATGGGCGAGGTCGACACCCAGCGGCAGGCGCTCAACGTGGCCCGGATGCGGATGCTCGGCGCCACCGTCGTCCCGGTCACCACCGGCTCGCGGACCCTCAAGGACGCGATGAACGAGGCGATGCGGGACTGGGTCGCCAACGTCGACGACACCCACTACCTGATCGGCACCGCCGCCGGCCCGCACCCGTTCCCGGAGATGGTCCGGGACTTCGTGCGGGGCATCGGCGAGGAGGCCCGCCAGCAGTGCCTGGACCTGACCGGCGCGCTGCCGGACGCGGTCGCGGCCTGCGTCGGCGGCGGTTCCAACGCGCTCGGCATCTTCCACGCGTTCGTGCCCGACACCGACGTCCGGCTGTACGGCTTCGAGGCCGGCGGCGAGGGCGTGGAGACCGGCCGGCACGCGGCCAGCATCACCGGCGGCAGCTCCGGTGTGCTGCACGGCACCCGGACGTACGTGCTCCAGAACGAAGACGGCCAGACCATCGAGTCGCACTCGATCTCGGCCGGGCTGGACTACCCGGGCGTCGGTCCGGAGCACGCCTGGCTGCACGACAGCGGCCGGGCCAGCTACGCGCCGGTGACCGACACCGAGGCGATGGCCGCGTTCGAGCTGCTCTGCCGGACGGAGGGGATCATCCCGGCGATCGAGAGCGCGCACGCGCTCGCCGGCGCGCTGAAGATCGCCCCGACGCTCGCCGCCGAGCTGGGCCGGGAGCCGGTCATCGTGGTCAACCTCTCCGGCCGGGGCGACAAGGACGTGCACACCGCCAGCGAGTACTTCGGCATCCTCGACAAGGAGTGACAGCGTGAGCCGCATCGGGGTCGCCTTCGACAAGGCCCGCGCCGACGGGCGGGCCGTGCTGGTCGGCTGCATGCCGGCCGGGTTTCCGACCGTCGAGGGCAGCATCGCCGCGATGACCGCGATGGTCGAGGCGGGCGTGGACGTCATCGAGGTGGAGATCCCGTACTCCGACCCGGTGATGGACGGCCCGGTGATCCAGAAGGCCAGCGACATCGCCCTGGCCGGCGGCGTCCGCACCGCGGACACGCTGCGCATCGTCGAGGCGGTCGCGGCCACCGGCGCCCCGGTGGTCACCATGACCTACTGGAACCCGATCGAGCAGTACGGCGTGGACGCCTTCGCCCGCGACCTCGCCGCGGCCGGGGGCACCGGCCTGATCACCCCGGACCTGATCCCGGACGAGGCCGACGAGTGGCTGGCGGCCTCCGACGCGCACGGCCTGGACCGCACGTTCCTGGTCTCCCCGTCCTCCACCGACGCTCGGCTGAAGATGACCGTGGAGCATTGCCTGGGCTTCGTCTACGCCACCGCGATCATGGGCGTCACCGGCGCCCGCGCAAAGACCTCCGGCGCCGCGCCGATCCTGGTCTCCCGGCTGCGTGAGGTCACCGACCTGCCGGTCGGCGTGGGGCTGGGCGTGGGCACCGGCGCGCAGGCCGGCACGGTCGCCGGGTACGCCGACGGCGTCATCGTCGGCAGCGCGCTGGTCCGCTGCCTGCTCGACGCGGCGGACCAGGCCGCCGGCCTGGCCGCGCTGCGTACGCTCAGCGCCGAGCTGGCCGAGGGCGTCCGCACCCCGGTCCGCTGAACCCGGACGGTCCGGCGGGGCCCTGCTGCGCCCCGCCGCGCCCCGACGGCGGTGCCCGCTGACGGACGCCATGAAGCTGATGTCGCAGGTGACTCAGGCCGGCCGGCGCCGCTAGGCGCGGGCACTCTTCCGGTGGTGTCGCGCGGTCCGGCCCGCGTCCGTGCGGTCCGGTCCCGCGTCCGCGGTGTCCGGGCCCGCGTCCGCGCGGCCCACAGCGCCCCTCCGCACCGCGCTGCCGCACGGCGCAGCCCGTGACGACGCCGCAGCTTGCGGGAGAGGGCGGCTTTCCCGCACGCCGAGGTCACTCCCTGCCGGAAGGCGTGCGGATCTTGACCGCGACGGCGGGGGTGCCGACCCGTGAATCGTTTACGACATCAGCTTGGTAGGGGCGCTGGGCATAGTCGCCGGCGCCGGCGTCCATGTCCGCGACGGCGGCGGCTCAGCGTCGGGGGATGGGGATGTCGTCCGGCTCGGCCCGTTGCCCGGGCGCGACCAGGTCGTCGCTCGGGCCGCGGCCGCCGGGCCCTCCGCCGGCTTCCCCGGTGGACGGGACGGCCGCCGGCCGCGCCGGCTCCGGTCCGGCGTCCCGCAGCACCCCGGACCGGCCGGCCAGCGCGTCGGTGACGGCGGCCCGGGTGATCGGGGTGACGGCGTCCGGCAGGTCGGCCGGGACGTGCCAGCCCAGGTGGCAGCCACCCGCCGGGGCTGCCGTCGGCGTTCCGCCGGTCACCTGGGCACGGAAGACGTGCACCAGCACGTCCGGCAGCGGGCCGCACCGCCCCGCGGCGGGCGGAGCGGGGCCCCGGTCGCTGAGCCGGTAGAGGCCCACCAGGTCGACGACCCGGATCTCCCGGCCCGTCTCCGCGCGGATGTTGCGGAGTACCGCCGCGGCCGGGCTCTCGTCCCGGCGCAGCCGCCCGCCGGGCAGCGCCCAGCGTCGCTCGCCCCGGCCCTGCCGGCAGAGCAGCACCCGACCGGCGTCGTCGCTGACGACCGCCGCGACCGCCCAGGTGAGCGCGCTCATGGACAAAGAGCCTACGGCCGTGCAAACCAGTAGTCAGCCGGCCGGCGAGGCCGACCGGACCGGGGTGCCGCGGAGCCGGTCCGCAGCGGTAGCGTGTGCACTCGTGACCCACGCCCCGATGACCCCACTGGCGGCCCTGCCCAGCCCCAGCACCGCCGTCTGGCAGCTCGGCCCGGTACCGATCCGGGCGTACGCGCTCTGCATCATCGTCGGCATCGTGGTGGCCTGCCTGGTCACCGAACGCCGGCTGCGCCAGCGCGGCGTCGCTCCCGGCGCGGTGCTCGACATCGCCGTCTGGGCGGTGCCGACGGGCATCATCGGCGCCCGGATCTACCACGTGATCACCTCGCCGGAGAAGTACTTCGGCGCCGACGGGCACCCGCTCAAGGCGTTCGCGATCTGGGAGGGCGGTCTCGGCATCTGGGGCGCGGTCGCCGGTGGCGCGGTCGGCGCCTGGATCGCCGCCCGACAGCTCGGCATCCCGTTCGCCGTGGTCGCCGACGCGTTGGCGCCGGGCCTGCCGTTGGCCCAGGCCGTGGGCCGGTTCGGCAACTGGTTCAACAACGAGCTGTACGGCGGTCGCACGTCGCTGCCGTGGGGGCTCGAGGTGCACTTGATGGACCCGGACAACCCCGGGCACGCGCTGCGGGACGACGCCGGCAACCCGATTCTCCAGCCGGGGCTCTACCACCCGACCTTCCTCTACGAGGCGCTCTGGAACATCGGCGTCGCCGCGCTGGTCCTCGTCCTCGACCGGAAGCTGCGGCTGGGTAAGGGCCGGGCGTTCGCGCTCTATGTGATGGGCTACACCGCGGGCCGGTTCTGGATCGAGCTGATGCGGACCGACGAGGCGACTCACATCCTCGGCCTGCGGCTCAACGTCTGGACGGCGGCGCTGGTCTTCCTCGGCGCGCTGATCTACTTCGTCCGGGTCCGCGGTCCGCGGGAGTACCTCATCCCGGTCGGCACGCCGGCGACGCCGGTCCCGCCGGCGGGCGGCGACGTGTCGCAGGTCGACCTCTCCGCCCGGGAGGCCGGGCCGCGGGCGGTCGCGCCGGAGGGCTACCGGGTGGTGAGCGAGGAGCAGTTCCGGGCGTACCAGGAGACCGGCGTGGTGCCGGACGAGCCGACGGAGACCACGCCCGGGGACGGGGCCGCCGACGGCACGGCCGTCGCGGACAGCGCCGCCGCCGAGGCCGCCGACCGGGCCGAACCGGCCCCGGGGGAGGCGACGACCGGCGCAGACCGGCCCAAGGACGACCGGGCCGGCGCGGCCGGCGCCCACCCCGCCGACCGGGACAGCTGAGCGGGTCGGCGATGCGTACCGCGGTGGTGGTCGGCGCCGGACTCGGCGGGCTGGCGGTGGCCGGCGCGCTGGCCCGGTCCGGGTGGCGGGTCACCCTGCTCGAACGGGCCGACCGGGTCCGTCCGGAACCGACCGCCGTCGTGCTCTGGCCCAACGGGGTGCGCGCGCTGCGCGCCCTGGGGCTCGGCGCCGGGCTGGACGCGATCGCCACACCGCTGACGGACGGCGGCGTCCGCCGCCCGGACGGGCACTGGCTGGTGCAGCCCCGGCCGACGCCGGCCGAGCGGATGCCGGTGGTGGTGCACCGGGAGGACCTGCACGACGCGCTGATCGCCGGCCTCGGTGACCGGGTCGAGCTGCGGACCGGGGTGGCCGTCCGGACGGTCCGCGCGGTCCCCGGCGAGCGTCCGGCGGTCGGCGACGGCCGGTACACCGTCGAGGCGGACCTGGTGGTCGCCGCCGACGGCACCGACAGTGAGATTCGCCGTCAGCTCGCCCCGGAGTCGAGGGTGGTCAGCTCCGGCTGTGCCGCCTGGCGGGCGGTGATCCCCTGGTACCGGGCGCCGAGGCTCCCCGCCGACCAGCCGGTGGGTGGGGAGACGCTGGGTGCCGGTTACCGCTTCGTGGCCGCTTCGCTCGGTGACCGGGGCGCGGCCGGCGGGTCCAGCCGGGGCGGGATCTACTGGGTGGCCACCGCCGCCGGCGCGCCGCGCCCGGAGCCGCCGGAGACCCAGCTCGCCCTGCTCAAGCGCTGGTACGCCGGCTGGCCCGCGCCGATCGCCGAGCTGCTCGACGCCACCGACCCGGCCGACCTGGTCCAGCAGGAGATCCGCGAGCTGCGTCCGCTGCCCCGGGCGTACGGCTTCCCGGCCGGCCCGGGCGGCGTGGTGCTGCTCGGCGACGCCGCCCACGCCATGCCGCCGCACCTCGGGCAGGGCGCCTGCCTCGCCTTCGAGGACGCCGCCACGCTCGCCTCCCTGCTACGCGAGTCCCGGCTGCCCGACGCCGTGGCGTCGTACGACCGGTTGCGCCGGCCCCGCGCGGCCACGATGATCCGGCAGACCCGCCGGATGTCGGCGGTGCTCCAGACCCGCGGCCGGCTGGCGCTGCGCGCCCGCGACGCCGCCCTCGGCACGATCAGCCCCCGGCTGCGCAACACCGCCGCCTCCGCCGCCGCCCAGTGGCACCCGCCAGCCTGAGCCGACCCGTCAGACGATGAGGGCGGCCGGTTCGGCGATGCAGGCGGTGCCGACGCGGCGGAAGCCGACCTTCAGGTAGACCCGCGCGATTTCCTCGCTGCCGGCCGAGAGGAAGATCAGGTCGGTGCCGGCGGCGCGCAGCTCGCGGGCCAGGGTGGCGGTGACCGCCGCGCCGAGGCCGCGGCGGCGGGCGACCGGCAGGGTGGCCACCCCGGCGATCTCCGCGACGTCCTCGACCCGCATCGCCATCCCGCTGGCCAGCGCCCCCTCCTCGGGAGTCTCGGCGAGCACCGAGATCCGCCGGCCGTCGGCGATCCGGGCGCCCTCCTCGTCCAGCGCGGCCACGTCGAGGTGGGCTATCACCGCGTTCCGTTCCGCCGGTCCGGCCCCGCCCCGCGCGGTGCCGCCGTGGGAGAAGCCGACCGCCGCGACGGCCCGCCGGATCGCCACGTCGCCGGCGAAGCCGGGGGAGGCCGGGTCGAGGACCCGCACCGGTACGTCGCTGAGCGTCGCCGGGTCCGGCGGGCCGGCCGGGTCGAGCACCATCAGCGGCGCCTCCAGCACGCTCAGCCCCGCCGAGCGGGTGACTGTGAGCAGATCGGGTGTGACCTCGTGCACCCACTCGAACGCCTCGGGCAGCCCCAGCTCCCGCTGGCGGGCCCGGACGGCGGTTACGTCGGCCAGGGACGGCGGCGCCGTGGCGTCCCGCCGCGGCCGGGCGTAGAACGGCCAACCGGCGCCGTCGCGGACGAAGAGCACCAGGGCGCCGTACTCCTCCGCACGGGCGCCGTCGCGGGGCACCGCGTCGTAGAAACGCTCCAGCCGGTCGAACGCCTCAGCGCGTACGCTATCCACCGCGCGAGACTACATGTCCCAGATTCTGGAAGTGTGATCAATCCGAACTGGCCTTGCGCCGCACGCCCTAACGTAGACTCAATAAACCCACGAGGGCCGACGTCGTCCCGACCATGATCCAACCTGAGTGACGACAGGAGGCCCGGTGGCCTTTCCGTACCCTCTCAGCCCGCAGTCGGCCCCGCCTGCGACGGGCCTCTACGACCCGGCGCAGGAGCACGACGCGTGCGGCGTGGCCTTCGTGGCCGACCTGCACGGACGCCGGTCGCACGAGGTCGTCGCCAACGGTCTCGGCGCGCTCTGCAGGCTGGACCACCGGGGCGCCCGGGGCGCGGAGCACAACACCGGTGACGGCGCCGGGATCATGATCCAGGTGCCGGACGCGTTCCTGCGCGCGGTGGTCGACTTTCCGCTGCCGCCCGCCGGCCAGTACGCGACCGGCCTGGTCTTCCTCCCCGACGACGACGCCGGCGAGGCGCTGGCCCGCCGGGTCGTGGAGAAGTACGCCCTGGTCGAGGGGGCCGACGTGCTCGGCTGGCGGGACGTGGCCACCGACCCGAGCGGCCTCGGCGAGACCGCGCTCGCGGCGATGCCCCGGGTCCGGCAGCTCTTCCTCGCCGCGCACCGGCTGACCGACTCGCCGGCCGGCCCGGCCGGCTCCCCGCTGAGCGGGCTGGACCTGGACCGGGTGGCGTTCTGCGTGCGCAAGCAGGCCGAGCGGGAGACCGCCGAGCGGGGCGCGCCGGCGTACTTCCCGTCGCTGTCCGGGCGGACCATGGTCTGGAAGGGCATGCTCACCCCGGACCAGCTGCCGGCGTACTACCCGGAGCTGACCGACGAGCGCGTGGTCAGCGCGATCGCGCTGGTGCACTCGCGCTTCTCCACCAATACCTTCCCGTCCTGGCCGCTGGCCCACCCGTACCGGTTCATCGCGCACAACGGCGAGATCAACACGATCCGTGGCAACCGGAACTGGATGCAGGCACGAGAGTCGATGCTCAGCGGCGGTTCCGCTGCCGCCGGCGGAGCCGGCGGACAGATCCCGGGGAACATCCGGCGGGTCTTCCCGGTCTGCACCCCGGGCGCCTCCGACTCGGCGAACTTCGACGAGGTCCTGGAGCTGTTGCACCTGGCCGGGCGGAGCCTGCCGCACGCGGTGCTGATGATGATCCCGGAGGCCTGGGAGAACGACCCGGAGATGCGCGCCGACAAGCGCGCCTTCTACCGGTTCCACGCCAGCCTGATGGAGCCGTGGGACGGGCCGGCCTCGGTCGCCTTCACCGACGGCGAGATCGTCGGCGCCGTGCTGGACCGCAACGGGCTGCGCCCCGGCCGCTGGTGGCGGACCGCCGACGGGCTCGTGGTGCTGGGCAGCGAGGCGGGCGTACTCGACCTCGACCCCGCCCGGGTGGTCGCCAAGGGGCGGCTCCAGCCCGGGAAGATGTTCCTGGTCGACACGGTCAACCACCGGATCGTCTCCGACGACGAGATCAAGGCGGAGCTGGCCGCCTCCCAGCCGTACGACGACTGGCTGCACGCCGGCCTGATCGACCTGGGCGATCTGCCGCCGCGCGAGCACATCGTCTACACCCACGACTCGGTACGCCGCCGTCAGCAGACCTTCGGCTACACGGAGGAGGAGCTGAAGATCCTGCTCGCGCCGATGGCGCGGGCCGGCGCGGAGCCGATCGGCTCGATGGGCACGGACACCCCGATCTCCCCGCTGTCGACCCAGCCGCGGCTGCTCTACGACTACTTCCACCAGCTCTTCGCCCAGGTCACCAACCCGCCGCTGGACGCGATCCGGGAGGAGCTGGTGACCAGCCTGGCGTCGACCATCGGGCCGGAGGGCAACCTGCTCGACCCGGGTCCGGCGAGCTGCCGGCAGATCGTGCTGCCGTACCCGGTGATCGACAACGACGAGCTGGCCAAGATCCTCTCCATCGACGAGGACGGCGACCTGCCCGGCTTCAAGGCGGTCCGGGTCTCCGGCCTGTACCGGGTCCGCGACGGCGGCGCCGGCATCAAGGCCCGGCTGACCGAGATCTGCCGGCACGTCTCCGAGGCGATCGAGGACGGGGTGCGGATCCTGGTCCTCTCCGACCGGGACTCCAACGCCGACCTGGCGCCGATCCCGTCGCTGCTGCTCACCGCGGCGGTGCACCAGCACCTGGTCCGCGAGCAGACCCGCACCCAGGTGGCGCTGATCGTGGAGTCCGGCGACTGCCGGGAGGTGCACCACGCGGCGGTGCTGATCGGGTACGGCGCGGCGGCGGTCAACCCGTACCTGGCCTTCGAGTCGGTGGAGGACATGATCTCCACCGGCGCGCTGGTCGGCATGGACCCGGCCAAAGCGGTCCGCAACTACGTCAAGGCGCTCGGCAAGGGCGTCCTGAAGATCATGTCGAAGATGGGTATCTCGACGGTCTCGTCGTACTGCGGGGCGCAGGTCTTCGAGGCGGTCGGCCTGGACACCCGCCTGGTCGAGCGGTACTTCCGCGGCACCCCCAGCAAGATCAGCGGCATCGGGCTGCACGAGATCCACGCCGAGGTGGCCGCCCGGCATTCGCTCGCCTGGCCGGCCCCGGGCGCGGAGACCTCCGACCGCCTGGAGGTCGGCGGCGAGTACCAGTGGCGCCGCGAGGGGGAGCTGCACCTGTTCAACCCGGAGACGGTCTTCCTGCTCCAGCACGCCACCCGCACCCGCCAGTACGACGTCTTCCGGCAGTACACCGCCAAGGTCGACGAGCTGGCCGCCCGGGCCGGCTCGCTGCGCGGGTTGTTCACCCTGCGTACCGGGGTGCGCCCGCCGGTGCCGATCGACGAGGTGGAGCCGGCCAGCGAGATCGTCAAGCGGTTCGCCACCGGCGCCATGTCGTACGGGTCGATCTCGGCCGAGGCGCACGAAACCCTGGCCATCGCCATGAACCGCCTCGGCGGCAAGTCCAACACCGGCGAGGGCGGCGAGGACGTCGACCGGCTGCACGACCCGGCCCGCCGCTCCGCGGTCAAGCAGATCGCCAGCGGCCGGTTCGGGGTGACCAGCGAATACCTGGTCAACGCCGACGACCTTCAGATCAAGATGGCCCAGGGCGCGAAGCCCGGCGAGGGCGGCCAGCTCCCCGGCAACAAGGTCTGGCCGTGGATCGCGCGGACCCGGCACGCCACCCCGGGCGTCGGCCTGATCTCCCCGCCGCCGCACCACGACATCTACTCCATCGAGGACCTCGCCCAGCTCGTACACGACCTGAAGTGCGTCAACCCGGCCGCCCGGGTGCACGTCAAGCTGGTCAGCGAGGTCGGCGTGGGCACCGTCGCGGCGGGCGTGGCCAAGCTCAAGGCTGACGTCATCCTGATCTCCGGCCACGACGGCGGCACCGGCGCGTCGCCGCTCAACTCGCTCAAGCACGCTGGCACCCCGTGGGAGCTGGGCCTGGCCGAGGCGCAGCAGACGCTGCTGCTCAACAAGCTCCGCGACCGGGTCACCGTGCAGGTCGACGGCCAGCTCAAGACCGGCCGGGACGTGCTCATCGCGGCGCTGCTCGGCGCCGAGGAGTTCGGCTTCGCGACCGCCCCGCTGATCGTCGAGGGCTGCGTGATGATGCGGGTCTGCCACCTGGACACCTGTCCGGTCGGCATCGCCACCCAGAACCCGGTGCTGCGCGAGCGGTTCACCGGCCGGCCGGAGTTCGTGGAGAACTTCTTCCTCTTCCTCGCCGAGGAGGTCCGCGGCTACCTGGCCGAGCTGGGCTTCCGCTCCTTCGAGGAGGCGATCGGGCAGACCGAGCTGCTCGACGTCGTCCCGGCGATCGACCACTGGAAGGCGCACGGGCTCGACCTGGCGCCCGTACTGCATCTGCCGGAGCTGCCGGCGGGCGCGGCGCGGCGCGGCGTCCGGGCCCAGGACCACGGCCTGGAGCTGGCCCTGGACAACGAGCTGATCGCGCTCGCCGAGCCGGCGCTGCGCGACGGCACGCCGGTCCGGGTCGAGGTGGCCGTCCGCAACGAGCACCGCAGCGTCGGCGCGATGCTCGGCGGCGAGGTGACCCGCCGCTTCGGCGGTGCGGGCCTGCCCGCCGACACCGTCGAGTTCCTGCTGCACGGCACCGCCGGCCAGTCGTTCGGCGCGTTCCTGCCGAGCGGGGTGACCCTGCGGCTGCACGGCGACGCCAACGATTACGTCGGGAAGGGCCTCTCCGGCGGCCGGCTCATCGTCCGTCCGGACCCCGCGGCACCGTTCGTCGACGGCGAGGCCGGGCCGGGGGAGCGGGCGGAGGACCAGATCGTCGCCGGCAACACCATCCTGTACGGGGCCACCGCGGGCGAGGTCTTCCTGCGCGGCCGGGTCGGCGAGCGCTTCGCGGTGCGCAACTCGGGCGCGGTGGCCGTCGTCGAGGGCGTCGGCGACCACGGCTGCGAGTACATGACCGGCGGCACGGTGGTGGTGCTCGGCGAGACCGGGCGTAACTTCGCCGCCGGCATGTCCGGCGGCACCGCGTTCGTCTGGCGGCTCGACCGGGCGCGGGTCAACGCCGAACTGGTCGACCTGTCGCCGCTGCGCGCCGAGGAGCGGGACCGGCTGCACGAGCTGGTTCAGCGGCACTTCGCCGAGACCGACTCGGCGGTCGCCGGGGAGCTGTTGAAGCGCTGGCCGGAGGCGGTGGAGGAGTTCACCGCCGTGGTGCCCCGGGACTACCGCCGGGTGCTGGAGATCATGCGGGCCGCCGAAGCCGCCGGCCGTGACGTCGACGACGCGGTGATGAGCGCATTGGCGGCGCACGCCGCCCCGACACCGCAGTCGGCGCCTTCCGCTTCGTCCATGCCGGTGCCGCCCGCCCCGCGGGCGGTCGCCCAGGAGGTGGCTCGTGCCTGACCCGAACGGTTTCCTGCGCTACAACCGGCGGCTGCCGGCGCGCCGCCCGGTGCCGGTGCGGATCTCCGACTGGCGGGAGGTGTACCCGCCGGCCGGTGAGGAGCTGGTCCGCGAGCAGGCCACCCGGTGCATGGACTGTGGCATCCCGTTCTGCCAGAGCGACACAGCCGGCTGTCCTCTCGGTAATCGCATCCCTGACTGGAACGACCTGGTCCGGACCGGCAACTGGGACGCGGCGGTGGAGTCGCTGCACGCCACCAACAACTTCCCGGAGTTCACCGGCCGGCTCTGCCCGGCGCCCTGCGAGGCGGCCTGCGTGCTCGGCATCGGCGGCGGGGACCCGGTCACCATCAAGCAGGTCGAGGTGGAGATCGCCAACGCGGCGGTGGCCCGGGGCGGCCTGCTCCCCCGCCCGGTGCCGGCCCAGACCGGGAAGTCCGTCGCCGTGGTCGGCTCCGGACCCGCCGGGCTGGCCGCCGCGCAGCAGCTCGCCCGCGCCGGTCACGCCGTCACCGTGTACGAGCGCGACGACGCGCTTGGCGGCCTGCTCCGGTACGGCATCCCCGACTTCAAGCTGGAGAAGCAGCACATCGACAAGCGGCTGGCGCAGCTGGTCGCTGAGGGCGTGCGGTTCCGCACCGGGGTGAACGTCGGGGTGGACGTCACCGCCGAGCAGCTGCGCGCCGAGCACGACGCGGTGCTGCTCGCCTGCGGCGCGTTGCAGGGCCGGGACACCCCGGAGACGCCGGGCCGTCCGCTGCGTGGCGTGCATCAGGCGATGTCACACCTGGTCGCCGCCAACCGGGTGGTGGCCGCGGCCGGCGAGGGCCGGCCGGCGCTGGCCGTGCTGCCCGACGGCACGCCGATCGACGCGGCCGGCAGGCACGTGGTGATCATCGGCGGTGGGGACACGGCCGCCGACTGCCTCGGCGTGGCCCACCGGCAGGGCGCGGCCGGGGTCCACCAGCTCGACCTCTACCCGGAGCCGCCGACCAGCCGGGACGCCGCCCGGGACCCGTGGCCCACCTGGCCGTGGGTGCTGCGCAACTACCCGGCGCACGAGGAGGGCGGCGAGCGGGTCTTCGCCGTCGCGGTGCAGGAGTTCGTCGACGACGGCACCGGTCAGGTCAAGGGCGTCCGGATCGCCGAGGTGAGCGTGGAGAAGCGGGACGGCCGGCGGATCGTCACCGCGCTGCCCGGCTCCGAGCGGGAGCTGCCGGCCGACCTGGTGCTGCTGGCCATCGGCTTCGACGGCACCGAGGAGCAGCCGCTGCTCGACCAGCTCGGGGTGGTTCGCAACGCCCGGGGCGCGGTCGACGCCCGGCCGGACTGGCAGACCGATGTCGGCGGGATCTTCGTCGCCGGCGACATGCACCGGGGCGCCTCGCTGATCGTCTGGGCGATCGCCGAGGGGCGGGCCGCCGCCGCGGCGATCCATTCCTTCCTGGGCGGGGCCGGCGCCCTGCCCGCCTCGGTGGACCCGGCCCGGCAGCCGCTCGCTGCCCGCTGACCCCTCGTCGAGCCGGTGAGTCCGCTCACGAAACATGGCAAAACGGTTTAACTGCCGCAAGACTTGGCGGCTGCCGCACCCGAAATGGTGCGGCTTTGTCATGTAGTCGCCAACAGGGAGGTCGTCGTGGCCCTCGGAGCCACGTTCGCCGCGCTGCGTCACCGGAACTACCGAATCTGGGCGGGTGCCGGGTTCGTGTCGGTGATCGGGACCTGGATGCAGGTGCTCGGCGTCAACTGGTACGTGCTCGCGCAGACCCGCTCGGCGACCTCGATGGGCCTGGCCATCCTGCTCCAGGCCCTGCCCACGCTGCTGCTCAGCGTCTGGGGCGGGGCGTTGGCCGACCGGCTGGCGGCGAAGCCGCTGCTGATCGCCGCCCAGGCGACGCACGCCGCGCTCGCGGCCGGACTGGCCGTGGTCGCCGTCACCGGCGCCGGCGGCCTCCCGGCGATCTACGCGATCTCCCTGGTCACCGGCGCGGTCTCGGCGATCGAGGGGCCGGTGGCGGGTCGATGGTCCTCGACCCTGGTCGACCGGAAGGACCTCGGCAACGCCCTCGCGCTCGGCTCGCTGACCAACTCCGCCGGGCGCATCCTCGGCATGAGCGTCGGCGCCGTCGTGGTCGCCGCCGTCGGCCCGGCGCTGCTCTTCTGCATCAACGCGGCCAGCTTCGTCGCGGTGGTCGTCGCCCTGTTCGCCGTACGCGAGGGGGAGCGGCACACCGGCGAGGCGCCGGCGGCCGACGACGCGCCGGCGGACCGCAGCGTCCGGGCCGGGTTCCGCTACCTGCTCCGCCAGCCGGTGGTGCTGGTCGCGCTGGCGCTGTCGTTCGTGCTGGGCAGCCTGGGCCGCAACTACCAGGTGACCATGGCGGCGATGAGCGACGGCCCGTTGCACGGCGGCGCGTCAGGCTACGGCCTCCTCTCCACCGTCTTCGCGGTCGGCACGGTGCTCGGCGCGCTCGTGGCGGCCCGTCGCCGGGAGCTGGGCTACGGGATGCTGGTCGGCGCCGGGCTGCTGGCCAGCGTGCTGCAGATCGTCGCCGGGCTGGCCCCCGGCACGATGAGCTTCGCCGCGGTGATCCTCCCCGTCGCCGCGGCGGCGGTAATCATCGACACCACGGTCGGCGCCCGCGCCCAGCTCGACACCGACTACGCGATGCGCGGTCGGGTGCTGGCCGCCCTGGCGGTCACCGGCTCGGTCTCCGCCGCGGTCGGCGCACCCCTGCTCGGCTGGCTCTCCGAGCACGCCGGGCCCCGGCAGACCCTGGTGCTGGCCGGCGCGGTGGCCGCGGTCGCCACCGTCGTCGCGGGCGTCGCCGTCGGCGGGCTGCGCGACCACCGGCTGCCTCGTCGGGTAACCCTGATGCTGGCCGCGCCCGCCGTGCGCCACCCGTTACGCCGGGCCGTCGCCACGGCCGCCCGCGTCGTCCGGCCCGCGACGCCGATCGTCGCGCCCGCCCGCCTGGCCGGAACGCCTTGGCCGGCGGGGAACCTGCCGTCCGGCCTGCGCGTCGCGGGGCTCCGCCCGGGCGTCGGGCGGCTGCGGTCCAGCCGGGCGGTCCGGGCGGCCCACGAGTGCGCCGGCTGCGCGCGGGGGGTGGGCGCGGGGTCCGGGCGGAGTTGGTCGACCGTCCTGGTTCCGGCTGATGCCGCCCGCGCGACCCGGTGTACGGGTCGGGCGCTACGAAGCTGATGTCGTGGATGACTCGGCTGTGCCACTACGTCCGGTGTCCGCAGGTCCCACTCCGCCACGTAGTGCACGAGATTGTTTCATCGGTGACATCAGCTCCGTAGCGTCGGCTCAGTCCATCGGGGCCGGCGGCGGTCAGTGCGGCAGGAGCTGGTGCGCCTCGCGCAGCCTGGGCCAGGACTTCGGCTGCACCGGCGCGACCGCGGTCCGGGCGGCGCCGGTCAGCTCGGGGCGTCCGGCGGTGAACAGCCAGGTGGTGAAGACGCCATCCAGGTTCCGGCCGGAGATCCGCTCGGCGAGCGCCTGGAACTGCGCGATCGTGCCGTTGCCGTACCGGTGCCGGGCCGCCCAGGCGCGCAGGATCCGGAAGAACGCCTGATCGCCGACGGCCAGCCGGAGCTGGTGCAGCGCCATCGCGCCCCGGTCGTAGACCGCGTCGTCGAAGACCCGGTCGGCGCCCGGGTTCCCGGGGAGTACCTGCCAGAACTCGGAGTCGGCCGGGTAGCCCGCGTACGTGAAGTCGAAGAGCTCCTGCGCGGTGCCCTCGCCCTGCTCCTCCGACCAGAGCCACTCGGCGTACGAGGCGAAGCCCTCGTTCAGCCAGATGGCGCTCCAGTCCGCCACCGAGACCGAGTCGCCGAACCACTGGTGGGCGTTCTCGTGCACCACCACGTACGGGTTCGCGCCGCGCCGCCAGAAGCCGGGCCCGTACACCGGACGGGTCTGCGTCTCCAGGGCGAACCCGATCCCGTCGATCGGGCCGGCGACGCCGCCCTGCGCCTCGAACGGGTACGGCCCGAATAGGCCGCTCTCCCAGTCGACGATCTCGGCGGTGCGCTCGATGCTGGCCCGCGCGGCCGGCTCCCGGTCGCCGAGGGTGGTGCTGTACGCGTTGATCACCGGCTGCCCGCTCGGCGCGGTGTCGGTGACGATGTCGTACTGCCCGATGGCGAGGAACGCCTGGTACGTCGCGCCCGGCTTGGTGCTGCGCCAACTCCACCGGGTCCGGTTGCCGGCCTCCGCGACGGGGTCGCGCGGCTGGACCCCGTTGCTGACCACCTCCACGCCGGTGGGCACGGACACCGAGATGTCCCAGGTCGCCTTGTCCTTCGGGTGGTCGTTGCTGGGGAACCACCACCAGGCCGACTCCGGCTCGTTGACCGCGAGCGCGCCGTCCGCGGTCCGGGTCCAGCCCGAGTAGCCGTTGACCAGCGTCTCCGACGGCACGCCGGCGTACGTGACCACGATGGTGAGCTGCTGGTCCTTGGCGATCGGCCGGGGGGCGGTCACCACCAGCTCGTGGACCCCCGCTCGTTTGAACGTCGCCGGCCAGCCGTTGACCCGCACCGACCGCACGCCGAGCAGGAAGTCCAGGTTGAACCGGGAGAGGGCCTGGGTGGCCTTCGCCAGGATGGTGGTGGTGCCGGTGAGCCGGTCGGTGGCCGGCTCGTAGCGCAGCCGGACGTCGTAGTGGCCGACGTCGTAGCCGCCGTTGCCGTAGTCGGGGAAGTAGCTGTCGCCCAGCCCGGCGCTGCCGGGCGTCGGGGTGGCCGAGGCGGGCGCCGGCCGGCCCCAGCCCGGTAGGGCGGCCTGGCCGGGGGCGCCGGTCGTCACGGTGCCGGCGGTGGTGACGGTCAGGGCGGCGATGGCCGCCGTGAGAACGCGTCGCACGAGGTGGACTCCCTCCATCGGGGTGTACGCACCGGCCAACCTAATCGACAGTTGTGAACGTCGCCGACCCCGCGGCCCGTCTCCGCCCATTCATATTATGGAAATGTTTCGATAGCTACCCGGACGCCGACGGCTACCGCTACGGCTACCTGCCGGCGCTGACCGCCGGGATCGGCTGACCTCGCCCGACCTGCCGGGCCGGCTGGCCGACCGGACGGCCGGCGGCCCCTCGTGAGGACCGCCGGCCGTGGCGCGCCGTGGTCAGGCGTCGGCGACGTCCGCGTTGCTCGGCCGGCCCCACGGGCCGGTGATGGCGAAGACGTAGCCGGGGGACTGGATGTTGGCGAAGAGGATCTTCCCGTCCGCGCTGAACGTCGGCCCGGTGAACTCGCTGTCGTTCAGCTCGTTGCGGGCCAGCGGGTACGCCTTGCCCTGGGCGGTCACCCCGACCAGGTGGGACACCCCCTCGCCGTCCTCGGCCAGGATCACCCCGCCGTAGGGGGAGACGGTGATGTTGTCCGGCCCGTCGAAGTTCCCGGCGTCGGCGTCCGGGTGCTGGTTGACCCCGAAGATGGTCTTCAGGGTGACCGTCTCGGTCTGCGGGTCGTAGAACCAGACCTGGCCGTCGTGCTCGTTGGTGCTGCCGTCGGAGTGCCGGGCGAAGCTGGCCACGAAGTACGCCCCGCCATCGGCCCACCAGGCGCCCTCCAGCTTGCGGCTGCGGGTCACCTGCTCGTCGGTGAACTGCTTGCGCACCGAGACCGTCTTCGCGTCCCGGTCCGGCACGTCCACCCACTCCACCTTGTACCGCGTGCCCGGGGTGGTGGCCTCGGACAGGTCGGCGACGTGGTTGCTGCCGTGCCGGCAGCTCATCGCCTGGAGCCGGCCGGCGGTGTCGCCGTCGGGCCGCTGGGCCAGCGCGCGCAGTGTGCCCTTGCCGCCCCGGAAGCCCGCCGGCGGCGTCCACCGGAAGTAGAGGCCGTTCGGCCCGCCCGCGTCCTCGGTCAGGAAGATCGAGTGGGTGTACGGGTCGACCGCGACTGCCTCGTGCGCGTAGCGGCCGAGGAACTTCAGCGCCACCGGGTCCTGGTTGGCGGCCCGGTCGTGCGGGTCCACCTCGAAGGCGTACCCGTGGTCCTTGAGGAAGACCCCGCCGGCCCGCTGCTCGGTCTCCTCGCAGGTCAGCCAGGTGCCCCACGGGGTGATGCCGCCGGCGCAGTTGTTGTGCGTCCCGGCCACGCTGACGTACTCGCGCAGCCGCCGGCCGTGCGCGTCCACCTCGATGGTGGTGGTGCCGCCGCGGGCGCCCGGGTCGTAGGTAAGGCCGGCCAGCGCGGGCACCGGGTAGGGCTCGCTGCCGCCGATCTCGTGGTTGTTGACCAGCACCGAGCCCTCACGGCCCAGGAAGCAGCCGGTGCCGTCGGCGTCGCTCGGGGTCGGCTGCCCGGACTCCAGCAGCGTCGCGCCGGCCTGGGCCACGATCGTGTACGAGAAGCCGGGCGGCAGCGCCAGCAGGCCGGCTGGGTCCGGGACGAGGTCGCCGTAGCCGACCGCCGGACGGGTGGCGGCCCGGACCGCCGCGGGTCCCGCGATGGCATCCAGGTTGCCGGCCACCACGATGCCGAGGCCGCCGGCCGCGCCACCGCGCAGCAGGGAGCGGCGGGAGAAGGGGGAGGAGGTCACGTCGTCGCCTTCCTGTTCACCATTGTCGTTCCGTCTTCACCATTGTCGTTCCTTGAGCAGGCAAGTGGGGCCGGGCCAACGACGGCCGGGGTGGCCGGCGGCGGCCAGGTGAACAGTCGACCAATCCTCGGTGCGCCGCGCGCCGTGCCCGGTCGGCGCGCGTCCGTTAGGGTTCCCCTCGATCGTGGACCGCGGCGGCGTCGGGGGGCAGAGGGTGGGCAGGCTCGCGACGGCGTACGGGCAGGCGGTCGCCGCTCACCGGCAGGCCGTACGGCGGTGGGAGAACGCCCGCCGGTCGCTCGCCGCCGCCGGACCGCCCGCCCCCGACAACGCGGAACTGGTCGCCCGGCTGGCCCGGGTCGGCGCCGCCCTCACCGCCCCACCGCCCGGCGCCGCCGACCTCACCGCCGCCCCGGTGCCGGTACGCGTCGGCGAGGCGACAACCCTGGACGGTGGCTTCCCGGTGCTGCTGCCGCTGGGCGGCGGCGCCCATCTCGCGGTGTACTGTGACGCCCGGGACCCCCGGGTCGGCGAACTGCTGCGGGCGGTGATCGTGCGGCTGCTCGCCGCCGCCCCGGCCGGCACGGTCCGGGTCGCCGGGATCGACCCGGTCGCCTTCGGCGCCGCCTTCCTGCCGCTGCGGCCGCTGCTCGACGCCGGGGTGCTCGCCCCGCCGGCCACCACCGCCGCCGACGTGGCCGCCCTCCTCGACGAGGCGGAGCGGCACGCGCGCGCCGCCCAGCACGCCGGACCGGCCGACCGGGAGTTGCTGCTGCTCGTCGCCGCGTCCGCGCCGCCGCCCCGGGAGCTGGCCCGGCTCGCCGCGCTGACCCACGCCGGCCCGGCCGCCGGGGTCTGCGTCCTGCTCGCCGGCCACCCGCCAGCCGGGCCGGGCGACGCCGCGCCGCCGCTGGGCGCGACCACCCAGCTCCGCCTCAACGAGCGGTACGCGCTGGTGGGCGACCCGCCCGGGCAGCCGTACAGCGCCGACGGCACCGGGTTGGCGGCCGCGGTGCTGCTCGACGGGGACCCGCCGGCTGCCTCGGTCGCCGCGCTCGGCGCGCGGCTCGCCGCGGCCACCCGCCGCGCCGAGGCGCTGCGCTTCACCGACCTGCTGCCCGCGCGGCGCTGGGCGGAGTCGGCCGGCGCCGGACTGCGTACGGTGCTCGGCCGGGCCGGTCGGGAGCAGGTGACGGTCGCCTTCGACGACGCCACCCCGCACTGGCTGGTCGGTGGTCGTACCGGGGCGGGCAAGACGGTGTTCCTGCTCGACGTGCTCTACGGGCTGGCCGCCCGGTACGCCCCGCCGGACCTCCAACTCCTCCTGCTCGACTTCAAGGAGGGGGTGAGCTTCACCGAGTTCGTCCCCACCGAACGCGACCCGTCCTGGCTGCCGCACGCCCGCGCGGTCGGCATCGAAACCGACCGCGAGTACGGCGTGGCCGTGCTGCGGGAGCTGCGCGCGGAGCTGACCCGGCGGGCCGACGTCCTCAAGGGACACGGCGTCACCAAGCTCGCCGACCTGCCCCCGGACGCCCGTCCGCCCCGGATCGTCACCGTGGTCGACGAGTTCCAGGTGCTCTTCGCCGGCAACGACGCTCTCGCCCGGCAGGCCGTCGACCTGCTGGAGGAGCTGGCCCGCAAGGGCCGCTCGTACGGGCTGCACCTGGTGCTGGCCAGCCAGAGCACGACCGGTATCGAGGCGATCTTCGGCCGGGCCGAGGCGATCTTCGGCCAGTTCCCGCTGCGGGTGGCGCTGCCCGGCGGGGGCGGCGTGCTCGACCCGTTGAACGACGCGGCGAAGACGCTGGAGGTCGGCTCCGCCGTGGTCAACACCGCCGGCGGGGCGGCGGGCGCGAACACCGTGGTCCGGTTCCCCGACGCGCACGCCGCCGCCGCGGACCTGGCCACCCTCCGCCACGAGCTGTTCCAGGCCCGGCCGGCGGGCGCGCGGCCACCCGCCGTCTTCCGGGGGTACGAGGCGCCGCGGCTGGCCGACGATCCCACCTGGGCCGGGCTGCGGCCGGGCGCCGACGCGCCGCTCGCCCTGGTCGGCCGCGCGGTCGACGTGGCGGGCAGCGCCGTCGGCTTCAGCCTGGACGCCACCCCCGGCCGGCACCTGGCGGTGGTCGGCACCGCCGCCGCCGGGGCGGACGTGCTCCGGACGGCCACCCTCAGCCTGGCCCGCCAGCACGCCCCCGGCGGCGCCCGCTTCCTGCTCGCCCCGCTCGCCGCCGGGACGGCCGAGCTGGCCGACGACCTGGCCATGACGCTGGCCGCAGCCGGCCACCCCGTCGAGTGCCTCGACGCGGCGGCCCTGCCGGACCGCATCGCCGCGCTCGCCGCACCGGACCGGCCCGGAATCGCCGCCGACACCGCCGGCCGGACCTACCTCGTGGTGTTCGGCATGGACGCCGCCTCCGCCGCGCTGGGTGCCACCGACCCGGCCACCTTCCGCTCCGGGTACGACGACCTGCGGGCCCTGCTGCGCCAGGGGCCGGGCCACGGGGTGCACCTGCTCGGCTGGTGGCGGGGGCTGCGCCGGCTCGCCGAGGACCTCGGCGGCACGCAGCACCGGGACGACGTCGCCTGCCTGGTCGCGCTGAACGTGCCCGGCGCCGACCTCGGCCTGCACCTCGGCGTGCACGACCTCAGCTACGCCCCGCGGGCCGGCCGGGCGCTGCTGGTGGACCGGCACGACCACCGCCTCCGCCTGATCGTGCCGTTCGTCCACGACGGATCCGAGGCGGACGGGAGCGCTGACCGGTGACCGCATTCGAGGAGTACGCGGCGCTGGCCCGGCAGCTCTCCGCGCAGCGGCGCGGCGCGGACCGGGCCGCCGTCGCCGAGGAGGAACGCCGCCGCGCGCTGCACGCCTCCGCCGACCAGCTCGGCCAGC